>JBBIQC010000089.1:0-9166 GCA_037442585.1 Oscillatoriales cyanobacterium bin_317 | reverse complement strand
AAGCTTGGAATTCTGATTAATTTCGAGTTGCTTACCCACTTAAAATTATCACCTTTAAAGAGTATGATTTTTACCAATATCTTCATTTCTTAATACAAAAGTCATTTGATTTCTAATGGTTCAGCTTCAACCAAAATCCTTAACTGATACCTGGGTGAAGGCGGCCTGGGAGGACTTTCTGCGGCTGGTTGAGAATCCGCTTTACGCCAAAGCCAAGGGGTATTACTTTGACGGCCGAGTAAGGGTGGAAACAGCGGATATAGGGCCGAACCATGCGTCAGGTTACGGTGTTCTCTGTCTTACGATCGCGCTTTTTTGTACTTTCAGCCAAACTCCCATTAAGGGCCTGATCAACTGTAGCTATCGCAAAACAGGAGTACGGGAAGCACAACCAGATATTTCCTATTACGTGGGCGATCGCGTTACTCTCGCGCCGCAAGGCAGTTCAACTGTCAACCTGGATCAAGTTCCTCGCCGGTCTAGAAATTTCCGTGTTGAGTGAAGTCCTGAAGCTGGGGCAACAGATGGATGATAGTCAGGTGGTGTCCTGGTTGATGACCCACTTTCAAAAAGTTTAACCAGACTGCCTTAGTTGCTGTACAAACCTGGCATGATCTGGGTAACTTAACCCAGTTTGCAAAACTGATAGCACCTGTTGCATCTCGCCTGCCAACAAAGCTGGAATTGATAGCCACAAGCCTGGAAAGGTCTGACTGCAAATGACTCCTTCCTCGTTGGGGAGAAGGGAAACATAATGACCATCTTGCAGGCTGAACCAATCTACTTTCTGGTCAAACACCTGCCAGACCAGATACTCTCGCACTCCGTTGCGGCAATAAGCATCTTTTTTATCTCGCAGATCGATCGCCGCAGAACTGGCCGCAATTTCCACAACCAGTTCGGGAGCACCTTCGATATAGCCATCTGCCCCAATGTAAGACTGACCACCGGCACTGGCATCGATTAACAAAACCGCATCGGGTTGAGGCTCATTGTCTAAATCCAGGCGAACCGTTGGATTGTCGCCCAATCGGACGTTTGGAGTGGCAACTTTATAACTCCAGAGCCAACCGATTACATCGCCATGAGGTTCAGCGTGGGGTTCAAAGCGGAGGGGAGAAGCTATGTAAACGATTCCTTCGATCAGTTCGGCTTTTTTCAGGTCAGGCATAGCTGTATAGCGGCGTTCAAACTCCAGGCGAGTCAGACGATCGCCATTTTCCAGCGGCGGAATCGACAGGCCAATTCGATTGAAGGATGCAGGGGAAGAAGTCATGGCAATCACCCGGACAGGAACTAAGGATATTACTGCTGAGACAATCGCTTCACATCTTCACTGCCCAGCAATTCGTGAGCCTCCTGTAAAATCGTGGGAATTTTGTCGGCATGGGGACTGTTTTTCAGGAATGGCTTAATCTCATCCAGATTGATCTGATCCACTTTCACCCCAGGAAACCAGTGGCTGGCCTGTCCCAGCATGTTGTAACGGACTTTGGCAAACTCGATCAGGTCATAGGCAGTCGCCAGATTCCACAACCACAGAATGGTGCGAACATTGAAGCCTCCCGGCATGACTTCCGGTGCAGGTAAACCCACCTCCCAGGTGGTGTACCAGTCCTGGCCTAAACGAGCGATCGCTTCCTGCTCCAAGCGCTGCTGAATCGGAGTCAGAATTGCCTCGGCGCGATCGAGATCATTCAACGTCTTCAAATGCTCATCAAAATCCTGGGGACGGGCTGCTCCCACACTCAAGGTATGTACCTGGGGATGACTGAGACAGAACAAGTCATTAAATACGATCGGACTGAGCGGCGCACAAAGATCCACCAATCGTTGCGGTGGGTTGTAAAGCATTCCACCTTTGTCAGAGGGACTGATGATAAAAACGCCCATATCCTGATGGGTGGCGGCAGCGATCGCCTGCCAATTGTGCTGATTGATGTAATACCAGTGCAGGTTCACATAGTCGAATTGCCCTGTCTCGCAAGCTTGAATAATCACGTTGGTGGGGGCGTGGGTGGAAAAGCCGATAAACCGAATCCGGCCCTGCCGCTGAAACTCCTGGGCCACCTCCAGACAACCGCCAGGACGAATGGCCCATTCCAGAATCTCAGCCGTATTAATGCCATGCAGTCCCAATAAATCAACCGTGTCTAACTTTAAGTAGTTCAGGGAGGTTTCTAAATGGCTGCGAAATTCTTGAGGATCAGCCGTCGGAGCTACTTTGGTTTGAACGATCAGCTTCTCACGGGGTAGAGTCGGCAAAATCTGACCCAATTGCATCTCAGAACTGCCGTAGCCGCGAGCCGTCTCAATGTGATTAATGCCAACTTCCAGCGATCGCCGAATCGTTGCTTCTAAATTGGATTGATTATCCGCTGGCACTTCCGACAGGGGAACATCCTGCCACTTGTACTGATAGCGCATGCCGCCGCAGGAAAACACGGGCATTGGCAATTCAGTTCGTCCAAACCGTCGATATTGCATAGGAGTGAAGAGTTAAAAGTGAAGAGTTAAGAGTGAGAGTTTTAAGTCTTGAATTGTCCTTTGTCCTCTGTCCTTTGTCTTTTGCAAATGACCAATGACCAATGCGGTTTTAATACCATCCACTATCCACTATTCACCGTTTTCTGGTTCTATTCCCCGCGATCGCAGCAATGCTCTCAACCGCTCAACTTCCTGTTCGGCGGCTTCTGCCCGTTGACGTTCCTGTTCTGCCCGTTGATGTTCCTGTTCGGCTCGTTGACGTTCCTGTTTTGCCCGTTGGTGCTCCTCCTCAGCAATTTGCTGCATGGCTCGTTCGGGTAGCAGGATGAGTTGCCCATCAGGGGTGAAAAATCGGAGTTGCCCCTCATGCACGCCCAGATACAGTTCTAATTGCTGGCTCCATAGCCATCCCTGGGGAGTGGGTTGCAATTCCTGGTAGGCTCCATCAATTAGATGAAAGCCTTTAAACTCAAAGGTTTCTGGGTGAAACCAGAAGTAATCAGGGGTGCGGAAGGTATCCTGATAAATCTGCTGCTTCAGACCCCGATCGATGGCTGCGGTGGAATCTGACAGTAATTCGATAATCACATTGGGATATTTGCCGCCTTCGTGCCAGACTGTCCAGCTTCTGCGCTCGCGGTTATCCGTTCCCAGCACAACAAAAAAATCCGGCCCCCGAAAGTCTTCAGACTTCCGCTGATTGGGGCTGTAATAAATGGTCAGGTTGCCAGTCACGTAGAAATCTTGGCGATCGCGCCAGTGCCAGCGCAGCAAGCGGATCAGTAGCTCAATTTGCTCTCGATGCCAATCAGATTCCAAAGGCGGCTCATCGCTCCATAGTTCACCGGATGGAAATGGGATTCCTTCCGTAGCTGGATGCAGAATTGGCTCTGGCACAGTGCCTTGAGACATAGAACAAGATTGAGTTTTTCCCCATTGTAGGCGTTAAACCCTATTTCCTGATTTCACGGACGTTAGGTTTGCCATCCACCACTTCACCGACCAGAACCAGATCGGTCATACCGACAAATAGGCCATTTTCCAGCACACCGGGAATATTGTTGAGGGTTTGCTCCAGTTGAGCGGGATTATCAATACCGTTGGAAAATTTTACATCCAGAATCAAATTGCCCTGATCGGTGACCACTGGGCCTGCTTTCTTAACGCCCATTCGTAACGTGGGTTGGCCACCCAATTTTTCAATGGCGATCGCAACTGGATTCAACGCTTTAGGCACGACTTCCACTGGTAATAAAAAGTTGAGATTGAGTTTTTCCACCAGTTTGCCGCTATCCACAATCACGACAAATTGTCTGGCAAAGGCTTCCACCAGTTTTTCTTGAAAATGAGCCGCTCCACCGCCTTTAATCAGATTCAGGTTGGGATCCACTTCATCGGCCCCATCGATCGCAATATCGATCGCATCCACCACATCCAGACTGGTTAAAGGAATGCCGCACTCCCGCGCCAGCACCTCTCCCTGAAACGAGGTGGTAATTCCTCGAATATCTTGCAACTCGCCGGAGCGCAGGCGAGCGCCCAAGGCTTGAATCATAAATGCTGCCGTTGACCCGGTTCCCAGTCCTACAATAGCACCTGACTGCACCATCGCCGCAGCCGCTTCTCCAACCTGCTTTTTACTCAGTGTTACCGCGTCCATTTCCGCACTCATAGTTTTTCCTTTAACAAACAACTCTGTAGAAAAAATACGGTAGGTTATCCCCATTTGATCGGTGCGTTACGCTAGCGCTAACAGCACCCTACAGGGACACCCTTATGTGTCAACACACCTGATCCCCCCAATCCCTGATCCCCAATCGCTAACCCCTAATTCTTCCTTCGTCAGTCTACTATCTCGGCGTGACCATCTATGAGCCAAACGGACGATTTTTCAGAGGTCGAGTATCAAGCCTGGTGTGATCGGGCGGATGCCTCAAAGCAACTGGGCCGGTACGAGGAAGCGATTGAACACTGCGATCGTGCTCTGGCGATTTGTCCCACGGGTCATTCGGCCTGGAATCATCGGGGCATTGCTTTACATCGTTTGGGCCGCTACGAGGAGGCAGTGGCCAGCTACGATTGGGCCATTCAAAGTCTGCCAACCTTTCATACCGCCTGGTATAACCGGGGGCTGTCCTTAGAAAAGCTCAATCAGGAGATTGCGGCGCTGGCCAGCTATGAAACGGTAGTGCAGTTACAACCGGATCATGCCCGAGCATGGCGTAAACGAGGGAAAATTTTTGCGGCCCTGGAACGGTACGAGGACGCGATCGTCAGTTACGACAAGGTATTAAGCCTGGTGCCGGACGATGCAGAGTCTTGGAAGCGACGGGGGGA
Source organism: Oscillatoriales cyanobacterium bin_317 (assembly GCA_037442585.1). GTDB lineage: Bacteria > Cyanobacteriota > Cyanobacteriia > Leptolyngbyales > Leptolyngbyaceae > Leptodesmis. The sequence continues at coordinate 4,342 of JBBIQC010000089.1, read as the reverse complement.
GAGTTTGCGGCGGTTGGGACAGGATGAGGCGGCTTTAAGTAGTTATGGAACGGCCCTGGAACTGGATCCTGACGACTGCTCGACCTGGAAAGCGCGAGCTAATTTACTGTTTGATCTGCAACGCGATAACGAAGGGTTGCAATGTTTGGATAGGGTGTTGGAGCTAGACCCGAATGACTACCAAACCTGGAACTTAAAGGCGATCGTGCTGGCAAGATTAGACCAACGGGAACAGGAAGTTGATAGCCGCGATAGTGCTTTACAACTGAACTCTACCGACCCAGAGATGTGGACTCAACAAGCGGCTTCGTTGCAGAAATTGCGCTGTTATGAAGAAGCCGTGATCAGTTATGACCATGCCTTAGAACTGCAACCGGATAACTATCAACTCTGGCATCAGCGAGGACTGGTACTACGGCGATTAGGTCGGTTTGAAGGGGCGATCGCCAGTTTCAATCAAGCCTTGAGTCTCAATCCTGATTATTACCCTGCAACTCGCAGCCGCCTGTACCTGTTGCTTTCCACGGGGCAGGTTGTGGGCCATTTGTTGGGTAATTGCAGTGCGATCGAGCGTCAGTCCCTCTGGAACGATTTGCAAAATGTTGGTCAGTCTTTCGTCAAAACCAAACTGCCGGCTCTGGTGATTTTGGGCCTAACGGCACTGTTCAGTACTCACAGTAAAGGCTTAGCGCTCGCGATCGCGGCTGTCTTCACCATTATTGCTATTTGGAGCGATTTAATCCGGGAAGCAGACAAAGGTTAATTCCAGACAATTGCATAGAATGATGAATAAGCCGCCCCAGAACAGAGTTCTATGACGACCACAACGAATCAGCGCATGACTTTGGAGGAGTATCTCAACTATGACGATGGCACCGATACTCGGTACGAACTGGTGAATGGGGAGTTAGTTGAAGTGCCATCTGAAAGTGATTTGAATAATGCGATCGCGATTTTTCTCCTGTTTGCGATCGGTCAGTTTATTCACCCCAAATTTCTGCGACGAGGCACGGAAATTGTTGTGAGTGGCTACCGCAGTACAACTCGGATTCCAGACTTAATGGTGTTATCAGAGGAACTGGCAGTTGCCCTCAGTGGAACCCAACGCAGTGTCGTGATGCCGGATATGCCACCTCCCCTCCTGGTCGTCGAAATCGTTTCACCGGGATCCCTAAATGAAGCACGAGATTACCGTTACAAACGATCTGAGTATGCATCAAGGGCGATCGCTGAATATTGGATTGTCGATCCACACCAGGCCCAGATTACAGTGCTGACTTTAGTGGAGGGATTGTATGAAGAAGCGGTGTTTAAGGGCAGCGATCGGATTTTGTCTCCCACCTTACCGGACTTGAACTTAACGGTAAGCGAGGTATTACAGCCTGTCTAGGCTACACCTTTCCACTAACCGCTGCCAGAATTTGATCCAGACTCAGTTTCAATTCGGGAAAGACGAGTGACTCAATCCGCTACTCACCTCGGAATTGCTTCACTCGATACTCGCCTGCCTCGTTCAACGAATAAACCAAAAAAGTTGGTTGTTTGGGAGTGCCAATGTAGCGCCGACCTCCCATTCCCAGGTAATCACAAACCCAGTACTCTGAGATGCCAAAGGCTTCGTAATCTTCTAGCTTCAGCGCGTAATCATCACTCCAATTGGTACTGATAACTTCAACTACTAATTTGGCTGACTGTCCTTGCGTAATCACTGATTCCTTTTGCCAGCGAGGATCCGCCCCGATCGTTTCTCGGTTCTGCACGATCGCATCCGACTCATACCCCGACTCTTCACACTTGACAATGCATTCTTTGGGAAGGAAATAGGGCAATTGCAGCCTGCGAATTTCAAAGTTCACTTCAGCAATGATCAATCCGGCCACTTCTGAATGGGTTCCGGTTGGCTTGGGCATTTCAACAATTTCCCCGTGATGTAACTCGTAGTGATACCCTGCATTTTCTGGATACCAGGCGATAAACTCATCAAATGTGACTGGTTGAGGGATGGCTCTGGCTGCTGTGTATGGGCATCTTTGGCTGCGTTGGCGGATCTGACTAGAGGACTTTCCCCCGCCCCCCCGCTTTACCTTTCAGCCGTGAATGTTCAGGATTTGGCGATGAATGTTCAAGATTCAGCCGTGAATGTTCAGGATTCAGCGATCAAGCTGAAACATTAAGCCTTGAATGTTTAGGATTCAGACATAAAACTCAATTATTCAACCGGGAATGTTTAGGATTCCGCGATCAAACTCAATCATTCAGTGGTGAAGCTCAATCATTCAACGACAAAGGTTTAAGTTGCACCGTTGCACCGTTGCTGATTTCTGAGGCCAACTCAGATCTCCGATTTCTTGCTGAAGGCCGATCGCTACTAACAAAGACCTGGCAGAAATCGGAGATCTAGGGGAGAGGCTACATTCTTTCCAAAGTCGGGATCCCCAACAACGAGAGTCCCAACTTCAAGGTACGAGCGGTGAGGTCGCAGAGGGCGAGACGGGAGGTACGGAGAGGTTCTGCGGCTTGCAGGACGGGGCAGCGATCGTAAAACTGGTTGAATTTCTGGCTGAGTTCAAACAGGTATTGACACAGCCGATTGGGGAATAACTCCTGCCCCACCTGATCCACAATTTCATCCAATTGCAGCAGGTGTCTGGCTAAGACAAATTCGCTGTCTTCCTGCAGCAGAATTTTGGCATCCGCTCCCAGCTTCTCAAAGTCAATCTGACCTTTGCGGCTGATCCCTTGCACTCTCACGTAGGCGTACAGCATATAGGGTGCCGTGTTGCCATTGAGAGCCAGCATTTTATCGAAGCTGAAAATGTAATTACTGGTGCGGTTCTGGCTCAAGTCGGCATATTTAACCGCACTGATACCCACAACTTGAGCGACATGATTGATAAATTCTGGGGTTTCCTGTCGTCCCTCTTCCTGGATCCGGGCTTCTAAATCGGCACGGGCACGATCGACCGCTTCATCCAGCAAATCTCGCAGGCGGACGGTTTCGCCCGATCGGGTTTTCAGCTTCTTGCCATCCTCGCCCTGCACTAAGCCAAAGGGGACGTGAACTACATCAATTTCGTCCGGCAACCATCCAGCCCGGCGCGCCACCTGAAAGACCTGAGCAAAGTGGTTAGCCTGTCCGGCATCGGTGACGTAAATAATTCGGTTGGCGTGATCCTGCTGTATCCGGTAGCGCAAAGCAGCCAAATCCGTTGTGGCGTAGTTATAGCCGCCATCAGATTTTTGCACAATCAGGGGCAGGGGGTTTCCTTCCTTATTGGTAAATCCTTCCAGAAACACACATTTAGCACCTTGATCTTGCTCCAGCAAACCCAACTTCTCCAAGTCAGCTACTACATCCGGGAGCAAAGGATTGTAGAAAGACTCTCCTCGTTCCGTGACATTAATATCCAGCAGATCGTAAATCACTTGAAATTCCCGACGGGATTGGTCACACAGCAGTTGCCAGGCGCGACGGCTATCCTCATCTCCTGACTGTAATTGAACAACTTCCAACCGGGAGGCTTCCCGGAAGGCTGCATCTTCATCAAACCGCTGTTTAGCTTTTTTGTAGAAGGCTACCAGGTCGCCCAAATCGATCGCGTCTGCCGTGGTCAGCGCCTCCGGAGCAACTTCTCGCAGGTAAGTGATCAGCATCCCAAACTGCGTGCCCCAATCGCCGACATGGTTCAGGCGTAAGACATCGTGACCCTCAAATTCCAGAATCCGGGCAATACAGTCGCCAATGATGGTCGATCGCAAATGGCCGACATGCATTTCCTTGGCAATGTTGGGACTGGAGAAATCGACAATCACCCGTTGCGGATTTTTGGCTGGCTCTACTCCCAATCGAGGATCGGTTTGCATGCGGGCCAGTTGGTCTTCCAGGTAGCTCGTTTTCAAGGTCAGGTTAATGAACCCCGGCCCTGCGATCGCAGGAGGTTCACACATATCTGCCAGTGCGAGATGTTGCACAATTTGTTCTGCGATCGCCCGGGGAGCCTTCCCCAATGGTTTTGCCAGAGACATCGCCACATTGGACTGAAAATCCCCAAACTTGGGATTACTGGTCGGCACCAAAATCGGATCGGTGGTGGCATAGTCCTCCCCAAAGGCGGCGACTAGCGCATGCTGAAACTGGCTTTTTAACTGGGCGATCGTCGAGTTCATTGTTCGCAGTGGACCGTGGACAGTGAATAGCTGGCAAGGAGCGCGATGATGAGAGGGTGAGAGGGAGTGATGGTGTGACTTTCACCCTTTCATTATCCCTTCACCTCTGCCATCTTGCTCACCCTCTCACTCTCCCATCATCTCATCATCCCCCCTCCCACCCTCCTCCTATCTC
>JBBIQC010000088.1:9901-11213 GCA_037442585.1 Oscillatoriales cyanobacterium bin_317 | reverse complement strand
AAAGGGTTGAGGCAATGATAAACGGTAGGCAAATTTGCGCCCTAGCCTACTAGCCAGACTGAGTACGGTAGACCTGGATGAAACAACTTTTAGATATTCAGAAGGCGAAGCGGTCGATCCCAACAAAAAGCCCAAAAAGATGTATCCTGTGTCTGCCGCCCTGCTCTACCCCAAGCGCAAACGAGGACAAACCGATAGGGCATTGGGTAACACTCAAGTCATGACTTTATGGGAAAAAGAGAAGCCAGAGGACGTAAAACCGTTCCATTAGAAAGTAATTGTAAAGATTTTGTAAAGTTCCTGTTTTATTAGAAGCGTCAGTCCAAACCTTCGCGTTTGGACTGACGCTTTCTCCGTGAAATCCCCATCTTGTAAGGGTTTCAGAGGCTTGTCTATGGTGGGTTCATCTTGCTACTCTTGGAGCTTTTGTCATGCCCGTTGTATTAAAGTCTGCTGTTTATCCCCCGCTGGTACTGGAAATCGCGGAACGTCTGCGCGTGGTTGAAGCCGGACTACAAAACCCTCAAAACCGCGTTTCGATCAGCTATGGATCGGCGGCTTCCAGTCCCCGGCTCGTTACCATCTCTGCAACTTTGCCCGTTGTGAAAAGCCGAGTAACAGAAGATGGTGGCAGTAAGTTTATTTATTCCGACTATGCACCCGTTGATTCCCTAACCCTGACAGGGACTCCTTTGGAAGGGATGGCGGTTGAATCCTTGGCTGAAGCGTTAGGTGTGGCGATGGAAGATCTCTACACCGCAGAACAAGCCAAACTTGCCGCTAATGGCACCATTCCCAGTGGCGTAGGAACCGATATCATCCTGACTCCGACTCAGGCATCGATCACCTGTTCGCTCGCCTATACCGTCAGTTTTGCAACTGATGGTACGCCCCAAATGGTTGTTACCAACCACATTGTTTAATCCGTTGCAATCAACATTTTTTGTGGAGGTAATCAACCATGCCAGCTAGAGGCGAGAAAGGCCAGTACTTTTTAGGCACCGTGATCCGTAAGGTTAAAGTCGCTGGTGCAACCAAAACCGTTCAGCAGCCAGTGATCGTCAAGACTTTTGATAAGGTCGCTGAGGCTCTCAACTTGAAGGAAGCTACGGCAGAGCAAACCACCCGGAAGGATGGAGAAAAGGAAATCAATTACTATGGGTCTGACCACGGTAAAACCATTATCATTTCCCATCCAGCCGGAACTAAAACGCCAAAAGGCAAAGTCAAAACTCTAAATTTGCAAATGCCTGGATACCTGACAGTCAAGCAAATGAAGACGTTGCTTGCTCCAACTAAGGCGAAAAAATTC
>JBBIQC010000088.1:0-9886 GCA_037442585.1 Oscillatoriales cyanobacterium bin_317 | reverse complement strand
TGGGCGCAAGTATTCGGCTCAATAGATGACAGAATTTTTTCCCCAAGGGCTTGAGGTTGCGTCAAACTGGCGGTTGATTGCCACAACCAGTCTGACGCAACCTAAGCGGAAGGTGGCGATCGCCCCGCAAGAGTTTGTCCTATCTACGGCAATTTGTTTGATTGAGGTTAAGTGTTTCACGATGCGTCCGACCTGGCATCAGGCAGGGTGGGTAATGGCGTTACTGGCTAATCAAGATGGCTCCAATCGCGCGATCGTTAAACGGTTAAGCCTGAGTCTGCTGGAGCCATCGATCCTTGTTCTGCCCAAAACGACTGGGAAATACTATCTGAATGTCTCCTTTTGCCGCTGGATTCCTCGTGCCCGTCTGACGGTTAAGGAATTCATTGGTGAGGACAAACGGATAGCGCAGCAACTGGAAACTATCCAGTCTCTATTAAACCTTTTGTAGTGCAATGGCAACGGTTATCAATGAGCCGCACTGAGATCACGATTTTGATTTTGTCTGTTTTGGGGACTGTCTTTGCAACGTCTGTGCCGATTGCCACGTTGATGTGGAAAATCTTTAATGTCATTGCCAGGGACAAACAGACTGATGAGTTACAGTTGTTGACGATCAATGGTTTAAAGGAACGAATCGAGCACGTTAGTACTCGGTTTTCTAACCAAACTGAAAACTTGAATCGTCGCCTGAAAGCAGTTGAACGGTTTCTATCAAAGACAACTGAATTTGAGGAGAGAGAGTAATCAATGGCCTGGAAGCCTCTGGCTCAACTGGAACTTTCTGATGCATGGCAATTCACCCAGACGATAGAGGCTGATTATATTCGTATCCGGTTTGCAACTCCATTTGATCCAAACGGACGTGGATATATCTGTCAAGCCGATGATGCTGTCAACGATCGTCAAATTTTTCAGGTAGAGCGGATTTATCCTAAACCTGAAACCGAAGTTATCTATGTTCCCCGTCCATACTGTTTTGCAGCCAGAGCGATCGGATTCAGAGCGAAAGTTTTTGCACCGATCGCGCCCTGGTCTTTAACTGTTGATTATTGGGATGCTCCTATGCCACTTTCTAACCCTGTCAACGTTTCCATTACGCCTGCTACAAGCTCTAATGTCACTGCAACTTCAGTGAATGCTTCCACATCAACAACCAGTCTGCTTGCTGCCAATAGTAATCGGAAGGGTGCAACGATTTGGAATAACTCAACGGCAACTCTCAGCCTAGAGTTGGGAGCAACCGCCAGCACCAACGCTTTTACGGCTCAATTGTCACCTGGGGGATATTACGAAGTCCCCTATGGGTATACAGGAGCGATCGCGGGAATTTGGAGCGCGGTTAATGGCAGTGCCCTGGTTAGGGAGCTAACTTAATGCCGCTCTACAACTTTGGGTCTCAGGGTCAGGCATCGTCAAACGCTGTAATCTACCGGGTCAGTGATAGCGATTACAGCATTCCTGCCAATGCAGATCTTGTTCTCAACCTCTCTCAAACAGCGACTCGGACGTTTACGCTACCAGCGGGTGCCAACCTGTTCAATGGGAAAAGAATTACGATCGTAGATGCAGCAGGATCGGCATGGTTTGGAATGCCTTTGGTAATTCAGCGTTCTGCAACTGATCCAATTAATGCAAACCAGAGCAAAGCTTATATTGAGTTCCCTTACGACGCTTTGACTTTTATCTGGGATAATGCAACCGGATGGACTTATGCAGAAGCGCATCCGCCACGATCGGATGCATGGTATTTACAAGATGTCTTTGGCTACCCGATCAACACAACTCCTCCTGCTTTGCAGCCAACATGGAACGGAACGGGTACCACGTTCACCAATTACAGTTACACGGCTCAGGGTGGAATGTGTCTGAATGTTTCCATGTCTACGGCTTCTACATCGTGGGGAGGGACAGCGGCATGGGCAGGTGCCACACCACTTCAATTAGGGAGTGGTGGTGGGACGTACTTCCTAGAGATTCTGGCTTCGCTTGATACTTTGCTTGGCTCCACCGATGGCAGGTTTGCTGTTGGGTTTATGGTTGGTTCCAGTGTTGGGGCGAACGCTGAACCCGCCAACGGTGCTTACATCATGCACAATCCGGCCAGCAACGCGAATTGGGTCGGCAGGACGGCGGCTAGTAGTGTGCGATCGTCTGTTCTCGATAGCAATATGGCAGTGGCGACAGCAAACTTCCATAGGTTCGCGGTGAAACTGACACCAGCATCTGCCAGCTTTGCTATCAACCGCACGATGTTTGGGGCCATTACTACAAACATCCCATCAGGAACAGGGCAAAGGCTTTCGTTCGGTACCTATTCCACTCGGAACAACGTTAATAACGGCTCGCAGGCATTCAATTACAACCTGTATGGGTTCAGGTTTCTCTATCTTCCTCCGTCCTTTAGATGAAGCCAGAGTAACACTTAGGTCATTCTGGCTTGTCTTGGCGCTATGGGGATGTGGGCTGATGAGGTTCAATGACAGCAATCATTTCTGAACTGGTTCCATTTCTGCTTTCAAAAAGGATGCTTGTAACCTCTTCATTAGAAAGTTCTCGGTTAAGAATTTTACTCAGGAGTGCAATAAGAACTGGTTCAAATTCTTCACTACTCAGTGTGACGCGAATATTCATATACTTGACCTGTTGATTAAGAACAAAGCCCTTCAATCCGTTGGTTGAAGGGCTTTTATTAGGTTTCCCAAGGGGTCAGGTATCCGATCAGGTTTGAACTCGTCCCTGTCAGGTTTGGGAGCGTCCCTGGATGTAATCGGCTACCAGATTCCACAGTTCCAGCAGACCAGCGGTAAGGGTGGCTAACTGTTCAGCATTGGCATTCAGGATGTTTTCCGCACGTTGCAGGCCAGCGCGGATCTCTGCCATCTCTCGCTCGTGAGTGGTTAGCGCCTGGTCGTGGCGAGTGAGAATGGTTTGCTGAACTGCAACAAGCTGGGTAAGTTCTTCGGGGGTCATGATTCATTCGTCATCGGTGGATTCGGTCTGGTCAGTAGATGCCTGATTCTGCTCAAAGAGAACTGATAAATTTCGCAATTCTTCCAATTCTGCAAGTGCTTCTTGCCTTTCATTCTCGTACCAAGTGATACAGGCTTCTGCATTGCCCAACCGTCGTTCAGCCTGTTTAACGAGTTGGGACACTATTCCCCCAGCGAGATCCCTAATTCTTTCCTCCCTAACCGTTCCATTAGCTCGTTGAAGGATATCCCCATCTGTTTCGCCAGATCGTAAAGCCCCTGCTTCGCTTCCTTGGAAACATAAGCCCCTATCCTCTCCTGTCTCTCTCCATATTTGTTGTGCGTTGTTTTGGATCTTTTCGCTTCCATCCTGCATTTTATGAACTCCACCGTGACATTTTACGCAAAATGTTGACAAACATCTTTCGCAAAATAGTATAGTCATAAGGATCATTTTGTGCAAAATAAAGGATGATGCAATGTACGCGATCATTATGAAGGCCAACGGCAAACGCAAACTGCTAAAAAACCGTTTCCAGCTTGAAAACCTGGCAAGGCAGTGTCGCGATTTGTTTGCCAAATGGTTTCCTGATGCCAGTTTCGAGGTGATCTGGGTGCCCTTATCCAGTCCCCAACCCACAAAAAAAGCACCGCCCCCGGTGCTCGTCGTTAAAGGTTGATTGCTTATGACTATCTACGCTTACACCTCACCTCATCGGTGTTACGCCGTTGTGGAGGGTGATCTCTGTTTTGAAATCTGCAATCCGTATCGATTTGTGGACTTCCACAAATGGCTCTTCCGGATGGAACTGGAAGGCTGCGAGGTCATCATCAACTTACTGTGATTCACCTGGAGGGGATAAGGGGATCCCCTCCTTTTCGTGCGTTCAAAGGTTTAGAAATGGTTACACAACGAAAATCTAACATACCGCCACACCATCGGCTGACGCTAAAGGATGTGATTCGAGATCACCAAGAGGGGCTTCTCACGGCAAAGGGAGCCATCTTTTACACCGTTGCCAGCAGTCGCAAGCTGGGAGATGAAGTACGCCTCAACCCGGCTCACTTCATTCAAGTAACTGGGATGAGTAAAGCTAACTTCTACAAAAAACTGGCTGAGTTGAAACTACAACGGCGGATCGACTTTGAAATAGAAGGGGCCGTCATCCTGAAAGTCCCAATCGAAGAAAATACGGGCACTCCAGAATATATTTTTTTGAGTGAATTGTCTCAAAAAAGAGACTCAGAGTCTCAAAAAGTAGACAAAAAGTCTCAAAAAAGAGACTCAGAGTCTCAAAAAGTAGACAAAAAATCCTCGGAACCCGCTCCCAGCAAGGACTCTGGATCGCCTCTATCTATACAGTCTTTACAATCTAATCTCTCTTCTCAGGATGAACAGAAAGAGAAGGATCGATTAGAGGATGATCCGAAGTTCCATGAGTGGCTAAAAAACAAGGCAAACTCTTTACCCAAAAAACCAGCACTTCTAGAGCTATGGGTACAGAAACAGGCTCAAAATGAAGCCAATCAAAAGGAGTACCAGCAATACCTGGAATCACTACAGAAGGTCAAACTTCCGGCAATTCCTCTAGTAGAGGAAATCACCAATCCCCACGAATACTGGAAGCGGTTGAATCAGCGGAGGAACGACAATGGATAACCTTGAACGGATTGCATGGCTCCGTGTGCAACTCGACATCCTCACCGACCTGGCTCCTGAGGGTGAGTGGCGCGATCACAAACTGTTGCAGAAGTGGAGGAATGACCATTACTCGCTGACCCGCCGCGAGATGACAGAGCTATGCAACTATCTCAACCACCATCGCCAATTAGCCGCGATCGCTGCCTTCGATCGCAAGTATGAACAACTGAGTTTTTTGGAGGATGACAAATGAAGTGCCAGCATGAAGGATGCTCTGAGGAGGATGCTGTACCCTGCTTCCTCCCAGAGAACCAAACTGAGCAACCCGATGACTGTGAGTTTGAAGTTCGTGCTGAATTGGGGGAATTTAATGAGGACGAGTAAACATCCTGGACGGCCTCTAAGCTCCGACTGGGTAGAAACCAGTCAGGCGGCTGCACAACTGGGACTCACTCCCCGACAGTTGCTTAAGCTCCGTTCCCAAATTTTCACCGCTGGCAAACACTATCGGGTAAAGAATCCCACGGTGCCAGAGCGACAAAGACGTTACCTATGGCACGTAGCGCGATGTGAGCCGCTGCTCAGTCCGCTAGTCGCCGGCAACGAACAAAATTCGTAGGGAGATTGTAGGAACTTTCACTAATAGAAACTATGGGCAGTGGATCGACCAGGGGCAACCGGGCGATCGGTCCGGCTCACCAGGGAATCAAACACCCGCTGATGATGGTCAGTGTTAATCCAACGGTGGTATGTTTGCTCATGGACGGCTACGCTATGCCCCATTTGTCGGGCGGCCACCTCATAGGGCAATCCGTAGAGCAGGGTGCGAATTGCCCAACAGTGCCGTAAGTCCAGAGCGGTGAAACCTGCTCCCAAGCGACCAAAGAACTTACTGGTTCGATTCGTAAAGTCAATATGCTCCTTTCCCGTCACTTTGGGAAGGGCTGGATCTCGCAGGTTAAAAGCGTCCACCCACTCCGGGTAAAAACTCCATACCTCATGTCTCCCAGTCTTGCCCTGCAGCACTTCCACACAGTTTCCACCTGCGACCAGGCGGGAAGTCTCCAGGTAGAATACTTCATGGCTCCGGAGGCCAAAGGTGGCGATCATCCCATAGACCCATCGCCAGCCGGGGTCAGGGATTTGGGTAAACCAATAGGCGATCGCCTCATCGGTGGGTAGGTTACGCGGTTCTACCTTGGAAGCCGAGTAGTTTCCCTGAATCGCGCTAAAATCGGCTTCCAGCCCTGCAAATCTTGCCAAACGTGCAAACGTACACGCGCACCGTTTCCGCAGCCTGGAATTGTCAGGAATCGTCTCCAGAACAGAAGTCAGGAGGGCGATCGTCAGGGGCTGATCACCAGGCAGTTTCTTGAACGGGTTTTCGTAGTCCGATCGCCAGGTGACAGGTTTTACCGTTTCCCTCACATCTGCCTCAAATCGTGCAATCCATTCCCCTACGGTGTCCGCCCGTCTCCCCTTCACTAGATACGGTTGCCACGAAAACTCTCCACTGGCTATCAGTCCCCCAACTTTACGGGCTTCCTTCTCAGCCAAACTCACCCCGGCAGGATTCGCAGGTAGACCTAATGCAATCCGTTGCTGGAAGGGCTTAGTTTTAGAGCTATCGGGTTTTGGGGGTAAGGTTGCTTGCAAATATAGCTTGCCTCCAATTTGCTGCATGGCTACCCCTAAATTGCCAGCTTTAAGCCGTCCATTGGCTTGATTAATTCGTGCTTCTGTAGGACTGATTTTTGCCTCTGACATAGCCTTGCTTAAATCTTGCTTGATTTTGCTAGGTAACGCAGGTATACGGAGGTATACTCAGGTATACGAGCGAGTTACAGCGCTAGACCGTAACTGTTTCACAGCAAGGCTTTTAGCGAATTTTTAGACAGGACATTTTGAAGGCGGCACCCGGATTCGAACCGGGGGTGAGGATTTTGCAGACCCTTGCCTTACCACTTGGCGATGCCGCCGCATCAACATATTACTATATCAAGTTTAGGATGCTTTTGCTATCTATAACGCTCCACTTAGTACTCCATAAACAGCCCAGATCGCCATTGGTCGCAAATAGTGGCTGGCGCGGAAGGTTCCGGTAGGAGTAATGGCTTCTGGAGTGCGGAATTGCAAGCCATTGTTATAAATTTGCTCAATTACCGCTTTTGTGATTTCAAGGGCTGCGTCTTTCATGCCCATTTGCATCAGGAAGGCGGCCAGTCCAAAGTTGATCCCTGTCCAGACTTCCAGGGGATGAGTGGAGTTAGGATTTTCTGGGGTGCCATCGGATCGGACTCCATTAGCTACCCCTACTGGTAAAGAGGAGCGAAATGGCAATTTGTCGATCGCTTCTGCAATCCGACCATCGCTGCGAGTTTCTCCACCTGCTGCCAGGTAGTCGTTGAACTTAATAAAACAAGCGTCGTAAATGGTAGAAAGGGCGGTTTTGGCGCAATCAACGGGAACGATATCCGGCAATTTCAAGAGGCGAGCGTAAAACTGGCCACAGAGTTGATCGGCCATAACGATGTCGGAACCGCTTTTGCTATCCAGGCGGTAGTATTGCCCGTTCCAGAGGGTCTCATGGTAAAGGTTTTGGGATTGCTCTAGCCAGAGTTGAAAATTGCCGATGTCTTTGGAGAGGGTGGACAGAAGACGAATATCGGTGGATTGCTCGGCGAGCATACGTCCGATCGCGATCGCGGCTTCCAGAGCTGCCAGCCATAGACCACCACAGTAGGCACTGATTCCCTGAAGTTTCCAGTCATCAAAGGTTTGGTCAGGGGCACCGCCGTTTTCGGGGATGCCATCGTAATCGTAATCAAAGCATTTGAGGTAGTGGAGGGTTTGGGCGATCGCAGGCCAGCATTCCTGAAGAAAATCCAGATCGGCGGCACCAGTGAACAGGAAGTCTCGGTATACTTGCAAGACAAAATCACAGGGCAAATCTTTCCACTGGTTGCAGTCCTGATAGCTGGTGTAATTAGTTTTTTCCCAGACGTGCTCATTGGGTGCGCCCAGATCGTGAGGGGTGGCTCCTGCGACTTTGCGCATCGCCATTGGACTGTCGGCCCCAAGGGTGTAATAGTAACCAATCACGCGAGTTCGCTCATCACTGGTAGGGATGGCCCGTGCAAAGGCTCGCAGAACGGCTTTTTCCAGGTCGGGAAACAGCATTAACAGGGCAAACGAGCCATACAACCGGACATCCAGGCTTTCGTACCAGCGGTAATCCAGGCATTCCAGAATAGCGAATTGGCCGATCGGATCTTGCTCTGTAGCCGCGCTCCACAGGGTTCCTCCATCCGTCAGGTCGTACAGTTCATTGAACAGAGCCATTTTGAACCAGTCCGGCAGGTCATCCCGTTGCAGGATTGGCTCTTGCCAGATCTGGATCTGCTGCTGCCAGGTCTTGTATTGCCTGAGGGCAGTCTGCGCGATCGCCCAGGCATTCTGACCATTACGGCCAAAGAAATCGGTATACCGCCGAAAATAGATAATTCCCTGAGCAAATTCCGTCACGGGAAAATCCCAACTGAGGACAAAGGGAACTTGCAGCGTTTCTCCCGGTTGCAGGGTGAAGCGAACGGCGATCGCAGATCCCACCTGTCTTCCCTCCTGGGCCGGAGCTAAGTTCTCAATATTGGACAGGGAACCATCCCGTGCAAACGGTGTCCATAATTCTGCTCCGTTCCCAACAGGATTCCAGCGGGCATGGTAAAAGGCTCCGGCATTGGCTGGTACGTCAACCGCGATCGCCCACTGGCCATCTCCTTCTGCTGGTTCATGGCTTGTGGTTCGTGGCTCCCTGGCCATCACAATCCCCAGTTGTCGGCCCTCCCGCATCAGTCGATTAAAATTGCCCTGACTGTCCCCTAAGCGAGGGTGATAGTTATACACCGGACTGCCATCATCCCGAATTTGCACCTCCGGAGATTTCATGGCATTTGTGAACCAGCCCACCATATTCTGCCAGGACAGCAGGATGCTGAGCGTCAGGGGTTGATGGGTTGGGTTAGAGGCTGTCCACAGGAAGACCGCGATCGGGTAACTGGCTTCCTGATAATTGTGTGCCCAGATCGGCGAAAACTGCTCACACGTCAGCGTGGCCTGAAAAACGTTTTCATAGACAAACCAGCTCCGGGGATAAAGCGCGTGATAGATACCAGTAGAAATTTTGGATTTTGGATTTTGGATTTTAGATTCTTCATCTTCCCTACCTTCCCCAATTCTCGATCCCCAATCCCCGACTTCCGATTTCCGATTTCCGATTTCCGATTCCCCGCTACCTGGATACCACTGCCATGCACTCAAACTGCCATCCTCTGGTGCTTCCGTACACAAAGCATACGCCTGGGTTCTGCCGTTGGCCTGTTCAAAGACACTAAATTGACAGGCGGGTATGGTTTGAAAGACATGTTCTCCACCGTCAATGTGCCAGAGATTGAAGTCGCCTCGATGGGAACGACCAATGCATCCGGCTCCCAACCCACCCAGGGGCATCCCATGCCAGGGGCCATCATCCAGGTTGCTGGGATAACGAACCGTATAGGGATGGCTCCAACCCAGGCCAATGGGTCGGTTCCAGGTACAGGAAGGGATTTGCGAAAAGGGAGATTGGTATTGCATTCCCTGATTTTAGGGGACACAGGGCGCTTTACGACGCTTTTACCCCATCGTGCCAATTGAGCGTATGACCTTCTAAGGTGAATTTGGGAAAGGCCAAGCCAGATCCCTGGCCATGAGGAAGGATAAGGTGACTGGTGCTGGCTCAGACAAATCTGTATGAAGGTTGCATAAATTTTTACAGTTATTCTGATTCATCCGTTATGTCTCGTAAGAGGAGTGTCTACATTAAGTGCAGGAGATCCGGTTTTAAGTTAATCGCTTCTTTCGGCCTGCAACTTAGCCTGCAACAAAATCAGGTTTGCCGGAAATGAGTCAGATTGAGTCGTATTAATCTTTATCCCCCTATCACCTGTTTTTGCTGCTGTGAGGTATCAAATGAAACTGAAAACCAGATGGCTGGCGACCGTCGGTTTAACAACACTGGTATTGGTTGCGGCTAGTTCCCTCTCCAGAGCCTCTCAGCAAATATGGAAACCAGAGGTTGCCCATGCAGCCAGGGTGACGGCCAGTTTATTAAAAGGCCATACCATCCGACCGATATTTTTACACCGTGGCAGCCCTGTCGCATCCAGATCGATCGCCCCGTTGCCATTTTCTCTAAGGCATACAGAGTTAGCCAGCTACACCTTAAATCAACCGT
>JBBIQC010000087.1:10993-11298 GCA_037442585.1 Oscillatoriales cyanobacterium bin_317 | reverse complement strand
TCTATCGGTCAGTTCAACCACGTCTGTCGATCCAAGTGCCTCTCCTGCCAGTGGCCTGTCAACGAGTTCTGCCGATACTCAAGATACTTATACGCTGTCCACCGCTTCTGCCGATACCAGTGCCACCCTTAATTCTGATGAAGATGACACCGATTTAGTAGAGATGGCAGCCACAGATGGGGAAGATCCGGAAGAGGCGATCGCCGAGGACAATACCCAGGATCACGACACATTGGTTAGTCAGGATGAGGCAGACTCCAACCCGCATGAGGTTGTCAGCAGACTCGAATCTACTGATGAAGATG
>JBBIQC010000087.1:0-10983 GCA_037442585.1 Oscillatoriales cyanobacterium bin_317 | reverse complement strand
AGGACTGGAGATCGGGGGATTGGGTAGTTAGATGACGGGGGAGAAGCAAAGCTCCCGATCGTATTCCCTATCCCCTATTTCCTCCTCAAGGGACTGTTTGCGGAATTGGCCCCGGAACTGTTTGGGGAATGGGTGCTGGGACTGTTTCAGGGACAGGATTGGGAATTGGCTCTGGAACTGGCCCTGGTACAGGTTGAGGGATTGGATTGGGAACAGGCTCCGGACTAGGAGCAGGCTCAGGCACTGGGTTGGGAATTTGCGGTGCTGGGGTATCAGGGGTGAAAATCATGGCGATCGCAACAATTCACTAACCCTTACACTGTAGGAAGCACTGCATGGATTCACCTCCCTCTCAGGAGACGACTTCATTCCCTCAACCAATCTTGTTTTGATGGAGAATTTTTTAGATGACGATGAATCGTTGGATAATGGCTTCTCTCTTGCTCGTTTCCGGCATGCCAATGCTTCCAGCGATTCAAGTCCATGCCCAATCTGTTGCTAATTCTCAAGCCTATCCCTGGCAACCGATCGCCCGCATCGATCCCCAAAAGCCTTATCAGGTTCATTTAGTGAATCAAACGGGCATTGAATTGGAATACAGTTCCACCACCAATGAATTTCCACCCCGCAGACTGGCCTCCGGCAATCGCACAGTATTAACCCAACTACCGCTCCCCATTTACCTGCTGATTAGCCCAGTCGATTCTCGATTTAATCTGAAATACAGCGTCTCTGCAGCCAATAATGTCGTCACAATCAAAGTATCCCAGCTTCCAGAAGACCGTCCAGGAAGTACAACGGTCAATATTCAGGAAACGGGAGGAATTTACGTTTATTAATCTTGCTATCCCAGAATAAAGCTTTACATCTATTCACAAATCCATCGAAATACTTCAATTAGTGGCATAGTTTAAAGCTGATGCAAAGCGTATACCCACCACTGTAAAAGTTCGGTTGCACTTTTTAGCGCAGTCCGCTACTGGAATGCTTGCTGCATCAGAACTTTGTAGCGTGACCGTGGCTCAAAAGCTGGATGACAGACCTCTCAAGGATTGGGCATACTATTGCAAAACTGATGTGACTTGTGAACTGATATGGAAATGTCCCAACGCCCGATCTACATGGATTGTCACGCCACCACTCCCGTTGATCCGCGCGTGATGGAGGCTATGCTACCCTTCTTTACTGAGCATTTTGGCAATGCTGCCAGCACCAGTCATCAATACGGCTGGGAAGCACAAGCGGCAGTCACCCGTTCTAGAGAAATTCTGGCAGCAGCCGTTAACGCCACTCCAGAAGAAATTATTTTTACCAGTGGCGCTACGGAAGCCAACAATCTAGTACTCAAAGGCGTTGCAGAAGCCTATGTTGGCAAGGGCCGTCACATCATCACGGTTGAGACGGAGCATAACGCCGTCCTGGATACCTGCCGCTACTTGCGATCGCAGGGCTTTGAAATTACCTTTTTGCCAGTGCAAGCCAACGGAATCATTGATTTGGGTGAGTTAGAAATGGCCTTCCGCCCCGACACGATCTTGGTTTCAGTGATGGCGGCCAATAATGAGATTGGCGTTTTACAGCCCCTGGCAGAAATTGGGGGGATGTGCAAGGGTCGGGATGTGCTGTTCCACACGGATGCGGCTCAGGCGATCGGCAAAATTCCGCTGAATGTAGAGACAATGAACATTGATTTGATGTCTCTGACGGCGCATAAAGTGTATGGGCCGAAAGGAATTGGGGCGGTCTACGTGCGGCGACGCAATCCCAGAGTGCAACTGGCTCCCCAACTGCATGGAGGTGGCCATGAACGGGGAATGCGATCGGGCACCCTGTATACCCCTCAAATTGTTGGGTTTGCGGAGGCAGTAAAACTGGGAATCGAAGTGATGGAAGCCGAAACCAAGGAAACCATCCGGCTCCGCGATCGCCTCTGGAACCAGTTGCAACCTTTGGGAGGAATTTACATTAACGGCCATCCCACCAAACGGCTGCCCAGCAATTTAAACATCAGTGTCGCCGGAGTAGATGGTCAGGCACTGATCCTGGGACTGCAACCCGTTGTCTCCGTTTCCGCTGGATCCGCCTGCACCTCTGCAAAAGCGGCTCCTTCCCATGTACTGAAGGCTATTGGCCGATCGAATGACTTCGCCTATGCCTCCATCCGGTTTGGCATTGGCCGTTTCAATACCGAAGCGGAAATCGATCGAGTGGCCAAGCACACAATTGAAACGATTGAAGCCCTGCGTCAAGCTGCTAAGATGTCTGCCTGATAGAGTGCAATCTCTTGCAACCCAATCTCTACAACTAAACAGTCATCACCATGAAACTGGCACTTTTTATGAAAGTCTGTGAGGGTGAGTATGAGATGGGGTTGAGTGCTTTGCAATCCCTAATTCGATCGTGCCAGGACAACGAGTTATTTTTCTTTGTCCTGGACGATGCTTCCCCCTCACGGGTAGGACAAAGATTAGCCGACCAATTCCAAAGGCTGACTGGAGAAGCTGCGAATTGTCTGGAGCTGCCAAAATCCTTGGGATACCGAGGTAGCGGTCAGAGAGCCTTTATGGGCTTACATCATATTGCTACTTGCGGAGAAGATTTTGACGCTGTAGTTAAGATTGATACTGATGCGCTCGTGATCCGCAAGGATTTAGGTCAGTTTATCTCCGAAGTTTGCGCCGACGGTATCGGTCTTTATAGCGAAGCCTATGCCATGCGGATCCGCGATCGCATTCTCTACCTGGCCGACTTAATTCCCTTTGGTTTTAAGCGCAAAAAACTGGATGGGGTGATTCAACGGCAATGGCAGCTCAAGCGAACCTATCCGGTTTGGTGGGCCGATTTTGGGATTAAGGCTCTACTGAGCGGTTTTCGCTTTCGCTTTATTCCAGGCAGTTTCTGGTTTATTGGCGGTAAAACGCTGCAGCAGTTAGAAGCGATCGGCTACCTGAGCCGCGATCAAAGTCAGTATGGATTCGTGTTCAACGACGATTTGCTTTTGACCAGCGCAGTGTACGCAATTCACCATCCGGTCGTTGACCTATCAAAAATTTATCCACAGTGGGATCAATTCCTCATGGCTGGCGAGGGCATTCCCTTAGAACTCATCCTCTCGCATAAACCTTACGTGATTCATCCCTTAAAGGATCACCCAGAGGCATGGCAGCGAAGACAGGAACTTTTGGAGCTAGCAGATTTAGCTTAACGGGTTTACTAAAGAACTATTCATATTGATATTCAGCTAAGAGGCGCACCCTTAATGAGTGCGCCTAATGTATGCTTTCCATGAATCTGTAGCTGAACTCAATTATGTCAGGACGGCCCTGACAGCCACCGTTAGCTTAGACCAACGCTACTACGGTCATAACCGGGACGATCGGGATGAGATTTACCAGCATTCACATCGTGGATTTGTTCAGAAGGCATGCCGATCTCTGCTGCTGCGCGGGTCAATACACAGTTCTCCCGATTTCTGATCATTTGCTTGTGACGGATCATCAATGCACGGGCTTGATCTTGGGTATTCATATCTCGAATTCTCCTTTAACCTAGAAACTGATCTCTTTCTAGAATCAATATATCAGATAAATTCTGTATTTAAAACTACAAAAATTGATTTTTAATCTATTTTTTATATAAAAGTTCTTTATATAGCTCGACGTAATCTGGTCTAACACATTACTGGCGATCGCCTGAGCACGCTCTCTGCTGGTCTAGCCCTTACAGGTATTGCTCTCTTGGAATAACTGAGTAAAAATACGTCAAAAGCATTGCAGGTTCTTTACAGGAAGGAGATGCGCGTGAATGCAGCCGAGCAGGCAAAAAGCCTGGAAACTGCCAGCAAGATAGCCACTGTTGTGAATCTCTTTAAGTCTGAGTTCCCCGATGCCAGAGCAGACTTGAAACCCTGGGCCAATGATCCCGATACGCGGGAACTGGTGGATCCAGAATCGATCGACATTGGGTTTCATCTACCAGGATTTTCTCGCCTGTTTCAGAGCCGCAGTATTTTGCTGCAAATCCGCTTTCATGAAGATGCCCTCACCTGTGAACGACGGGCGATCGGGGCCGAGGTCGCAGGATTTGATCACCGGGGCAAACGCTGGTGGCTGTCAACCGTGGATCACTGGGCGTTTGAAGGAGAGGGTTGCCCCGTCACTGAAGTTGGCGAGAAACTGCGCAGCTTCCTGAAAGAGGTGCTGGTCGTTTTTAATTAAATCGGTATCAGAGGATTTCTGAGAACAATATGCGCCCAGGATTAGCGGGTACCAACTTTTGAGGCAATTACCTAAGCTTTTGCTTCCAATGCTAAATCTGCAGAAGTTTGACCCACAGCCACTCTCGGTAGGCGATGCTTGAAGCCGCAGAGAATTTCCCAGGAGATGGTTCCCAGGGTCGCAGCCCAATCATCAGCAGAGATGCACTGTTGACCAGAACGGCCCAAAATTGTAACCACATCTCCTTCCTGTAAATCAGGCACCTGGCTGACATCCAGCATTAATTGATCCATCGTGATCGCACCAATCTGCGGCACTTTCTGTCCCTGCACCAGCACCGTCATCTGATGCGACAGATTTCGGGGAATCCCATCAGCATAACCAATTGCCACAACCGCCATTTGCATTTCCCGATCGGCGACAAAACGGTGCCCATAGCTAACTCCGGTTCCCGGTTGTAGGGTTTTAACCTGGGTAACACGAGCCTTCACCTGGAGTGCAGGCTTGAGAGAAAGGATGGGCTTCAGGTGCTCCGCCGGATAAAGGCCATACAGTGCCAGCCCAACCCGTACCAGATCGTAATGCAAGCCAGGATCGGTCAGGGTGCCAGCAGAGTTCGCCAGATGTAACCGGGGGCAAATCACTCCGGCTTGTTTCACTTGATCAATAACCCACTCAAACCGTTGTTGTTGCTGGGCGGTCGTGCGATCGCGGCTCTCTGCTGTCGCCAGATGAGAATAAATACTGGCAATCTCCAGATGGGGCAACCGATGTGCCAATTGCACAAACTCCACCGCCTCCTGCCAGGGGGTTCCTAAGCGCGACATTCCTGTATCAATCTTTAAGTGAACGGGGAGGGGCTTACCGTACCGTAGATCAGCCATCGTTTCTGAAAAGACCAGCGCCTGCTTCGGAGTACACAGGGTAGGTTGCAGGTTCCAGCGGGCGATCGCCTGAATTTGTTCTGGGGTATAGGTCGCTCCCAGGATCAGAATTGGCGCTTGAATCCCCGCCTCTCGCAGTTCGATCCCTTCTGGAATCGTGGCTACCCCCAACCAACTGGCCCCAGCCTGCAAAACAGTGCGAGCGACGGTAGTAGCCCCATGCCCATAAGCATCCGCTTTCACCACAGCCATCAAGTCTGTCTGCTGGGACAATAAACTTTTAACCTGCCGAACGTTATGTGCTAGAGCCGCCACATCAATTTCTACCCAGGCCCGTTCTCGCTGCATTCGGGCCAAATTTGGGCTTTGTTCCCAACTCAACATGGGTCAATCACTCCTCGTTCACACCTGCGATAGCCATCCACGATCGCGTTTGGCTGTCAGAAGGATAGCAAGGGAATGGGCCATTCGGTCATTCCTGTGCTACCATTTGTGAAACATTATTTCAACTTAATTAGAATGAGCAAGGTTCTGGTGCTCAACGCTTCCTACGAACCGCTCAATATTACGAGCTGGCGCAGGGCGGTCGTGTTACTGCTGAAAGGTAAGGCAGAGCAGGTTGAACACAATGGAAAGTATGTCTACTCCGGATTTCCGTTGCCAACTGTAATCCGTCTGCGTCACTATGTGCGGGTGCCTTACAAAGAGATTCCGCTCACTCGCAAAAACCTGCTGCATCGGGATGGTCATGCCTGCCAGTACTGTAACTATACTGGAGAGGATTTAACCCTCGATCATGTGATCCCCCGATCGCGGGGTGGCGGAGATACCTGGGAGAACATTGTCACAGCCTGTGTGCGGTGTAACGTCAAGAAAGGCAATCGGACTCCCAAGGAAGCTGGGATGCTGCTTCAGATTCCGCCTCGTAAACCGTATAGTGGGCTTTATTTTGAAGTCACCAAGCACGTTAAAAATGGCCTGAATCAGGAATGGCGTAAATATGTTATCGGTATGTGACCCTCTATGGTGATTCCTGGAGGGTTTTTAAGTGGATGATTCCGTGCTGGACAGCTTCTCTGCCTGTCTGACACAGCCTTATCCCCCTGCCCACCTCTCTACTTGAGAGATTGCCTCCTTGGGGTTATGACGTTTACTGGTTTTTTTGCGAAGATCTGAGATGTGTGATCAACGTTCAACATCTACCATGACCTATCCACCGGGGTGAGTGGCTGGATTCTTCTCCAATCATTCGCATCATTTATTTTTCCTAGCTCTATGCCATCTGATTCATCAACTTCCCGTAAAGTTCCCTCCCGTAACAGCGCACTGGCCGTAGCAGACGATGACGTGCAAGCTGAGCCTGATCCCCCCTCCGTCCTGCAATCGGAAGCAACTGAAGCCTTACCCAGGACAACGATCGACACCAGCCCCTATGTCAGTCAACCATTCGCTTACGATGTCCCCCGCTCCCGTGAACAGAGTCAGAAAATAGAAGCATTCCGGCAAACGCTGGAACGGCATCGCGGCGAACGGCAGATCATCGTCCTGCAAGACTTCCCCGATCCCGATGCGCTGTCTTCAGCCTGGACGTATAAACTGATCGTGCAAAACTTTGATATTCAATGTGAGATGGTCTATGGTGGAACCCTCAGCCATCAGGAAAACATTGCGCTGGTAAAATTAACCAGCCTTCCAGTACAGCGGTGGGCACTGCCAACCCTCAAAAGCCGCGATTTAACGGTTTATCAGGGATGTGCCCTGATTGACAATCAAGGAACTACCAGCCAACTGATGCCCTCCTTGCAAGAAGCTGGCATTCCTACCGTGGTCGTGATTGATCACCACAGTATGCAAGGTGACATCAAATCGGAATTTGTTGATATCCGTCCATATACACGGGCCACAGCAACGATCCTGACGCAATACCTGCAAGCTGGCCTCTTAAAGCTTGATTCCAATTCCAGTGAACATGTGAAGTGTGCAACCGCGTTAATGCACGGCTTGCGATCGGACACCAACGCCCTGCGGCAAGCCCAGGAGGAAGATTTTCTCGCTGCCGCTTACCTGAGTCGGTTTTATGACGGTCAGTTACTGAACGCGGTCTTGCAATCCTCCCGCTCCAAGCAGGTGATGGATGTGATTGAACGATCGCTGAAAAACCGGATCGTAAAGAACAACTTCTCGATCGCGGGAGTGGGTTATCTACGCTACGACGATCGGGATGCCATTCCCCAAGCCGCAGATTTTCTAGTCACAGAAGAAAACGTCCATACGGCTGTGGTCTATGGCATTGTCCAGGATGAAGACGACGACATTGAACTGGTGATCGGCTCCCTGAGAACCAATAAAATCACCCTGGATCCGGACGAATTCCTGAAGGAAGCCTTTGGTCAGGATACTCACGGTCGCTTCTTTGGCGGTGGGCGATCGCAGGCAGGCGGTTTTGAAATTCCCCTCGGTTTCCTCTCTGGGTTCACCGAAAGCGCCGAATATTCCAAGATGAAATGGAGCGTCTTCGATGCCCAGGTCAAACAAAAACTGCTACGCCTGATTAATCCGGATCAGCATTACCACAATGGCATGAGCTAACCGATAAGTTTTAAGTTTTGAGTGTTGAGTTCTAAGTTGTAGTTCTGCCTTAAAACTTAAAACTCAACACTTAAAACTCAAAACTTCTGACAAGCATTATGGCTACTCAAACCACTCTTTACTTCGTCCGTCATGGTCTTGCTGGAGAGCACGGCTCCTACACTAATGACAACGATCGGCCTTTGACGGAAGAAGGTCAACAAAAAACCCGGCAGGTGGCTCGTCGTCTGGCTGACTTAAACCTGAAGTTTGACCTGATATTAACCAGTCCCCTGGTGCGTGCCAGACAGACGGCGGAAATCTTGATGGATGTGGGTCTGGGAAAACAGTTAGAGGAATTCAGCCCTTTAGCTCCTGGCGGAAGGATTGAGGATTGGGTAGAGTGGTTATCCTCCTGGAACCCCGCCGGAAAAACGGGGTGTCTGGCTCTGGTGGGCCATGAACCTGATTTGAGTACCTGGGCTGAAACACTCATTTGGGGCGAGGCCAAAGGCGCGATCGCACTGAAAAAGGCTGGAGTCATGGGATTACTGTTACCGAAAACTGGCTCCCCGGTTGGGCACAGCCAACTCTTCTGGCTGACTCCGCCACGTTTTTTGTTAGGATAAAAACTTTCCTTGCCCAAAAGGTACTGTAAACAGTAAGCTGAGAATAGTAAGCATGCTAAATAAGTGAGGCTTAACCCCCATGGCTTCCCAATCTCTTGAGCAAACAACAACCCAAGGATGGCAGGCAATTCTCGCGCCTTATGGATTGGGATACCGGATTAAGCTGCTATCCCAACTTCTCGGTCGGAAGTTTCAGGAACGGTTGGAGCCGTTTGGTCTGACGGCTTTCCACTGGGTTGTCTTGTGTTGCCTGTGGGAAGAAGATGGATTGCCAACTTCTGGGATCGGCGAGAAACTGCAACAGGTTGGCGGTACGATGACAGGGGTTCTAGATCGGATGGAAGAACGCGGACTCATCCGGAGAGAGCGGGATCAGCACGATCGCCGAGTTTGGCGAATCTGGCTCACTGAAGAAGGCAAACAACTCAAAGATGTCCTTCCGCCGATCGCGGTCGAAATTCGGGAACATGCGATGCAGGGAATACCCGTTGCTGATCGAGAGAAGTTTTCTGAACTGGTGGATCAAGCGATCGCTAATTTGGTTTAAATCGCCCCAGATTCTGTCACACACTAGATGGAGATCCCGGGAGGTAGGAGATTCTGCCTCATTAATTCAATTTGGACTGTTTATTTTACGAAAATAAAATAATTGGCCTTCAATCATACCAATCTTTGGTCAAAGTTGTAGGCCAGGTTGAGCATTCTTGCTCATGTCAACCGCCTATTTAAGGTAATTGTGAAAGTTTGAGGAAAATCGCAGAACCCAAAATGTTAAGTGACTCGGATAAGTGATACTGGGATGGGACAAGTCCTGCTCATCCGCTAATTGGCCGACATAACAATTGGATACTGCTGAAGTAAACCAAGCCCAGCCAGAGAACGGTCGTTTTCCGATCAGAGAAACTCCGGTTCTGGACTTGGACAAGGTTTAGTTCATCCTGACTCCTGCCAGGGGAAGGTGTAAGCCTGATAAAAATGGGCAACCTAATGAAGCATCGGCTGAACCAGGGTTGTTTTAGCCCTGGCATCCGATTTTTTGATAGCAAATGGGTTGTTTCTGTGAGCCAACTCCCTACGAAACTCCTGTTCCATCTTTATAAAGTAATCCAGACCTAAGAATGTCCTGAAATGTTAGGAGCGATTGATGACTGAAAGTTCAATGGAAAAAGTACCAGGCGAAGTCCCTGGAAAAACATCCCAATCGCTGTTCAAGCGGGTGATTCGTGGATCGATTTGGACAATTGGTGGTCATGGAGCCAGCCAGATCATTCGCCTAGCCAGCAACCTAATTATCAGTCGCTTGCTCTTTCCAGAAGCCTTTGGTTTGATGGCCCTGGTTACACCTTTCTGGCTGGATTAGAAATGCTGTCTGACTTCGGGGTGTTCCCTAACATCATCCAAAGTAAGCGGGGAGATGACCCCAAGTTTTTGAACACCGCCTGGACACTACATGGCGTGCGGGGCATTATTCTCTGGTTGTGTGCCTGTTTAATCGCGTGGCCCGTTTCTATCTTTTATAAAGAACCCATCCTGCATTGGCTCTTACCCGTTGCCGGTCTGACCACTATCATGTCCGGCTTTGTTTCGACCAAATGGGCCACTGCCAATCGTCATTTGGATCTGCGTCGTTTGACGATCGTCGAACTGAGCACGCAAATCCTGTCCATTTTGATCATGATTGGGTGCGCGTTTGCGGCTAAGTCGGCCAATGCCCCTCGAGATTTAGCTGTTTGGTCACTGGTGGTTGGTACCCTGTTTGCTTCAGTCATGAAGCTCGTCCTGAGCCATACCTATTTGAAGGGAGAAAAAAATCATTTTGAGTGGAATAAAGAATCGTTAACAGAACTGGCTCACTTTGGACGGTGGATCTTTTTTACAACCCTGCTAACCTTTTTTGCGATCCAGGGCAGTAATCTGGTTGTTCCCCGGTTGATGGGTGTGGCGTTTATGGGGGTATTCTCCTTCGCCCAAAACCTCGCGCGGTTGACTGGAGATATTGTCGGTATGCTGGGAACCAAAGTTCTATTTCCCTCCTATTCAGAACTGGTTCGCGATCGCCCCGAACGGCTCTACCCAGTCCTCAGAAAATCTCGGTTAGTACTGAATTGGTTAACCCTGGCTGTGGCCCTCTTCTTCGTTTTCTTTGGAGAACCGCTGATCCATATCATGTATGACAAGCGGTATGCCGATGCAGGCTGGATGCTGCAAATTTTGGCTCTAGGTTCACTGGTTGCCACCCCTGGCTCTACCTATACCAATGTTTTATTAGCTCAAGGTAAAACCGCCATCCTGACTGGTTTGATGGCCATTCAGGTAGTTCTGCAATTTACCACTATGTTTGTGGGCTACTATCTGGGAGGCGATTATGGGGTGATTGTAGGCATTGCTGCAATGGCCTGGTTCCTGTATCCCTTTCAGGCGATCTGCTATGCCCGGTTATCCATCTGGCAACCCGAAGTGGATCTGCCCATTATTGGCATCGCCTCTGGTCTGGCCGCGCTCATCTTCTTCCATAGAATTTAGAAGGCAGCTATACCCTCGCACTATTTTTGAATCATTGCCGTCGCCCAGCTACTGGGTCTAGCTTCCAGGCTGGATGCAACTTTGACCAATTGCCGATTTAATCTTTGCTGCTGTTCATTCCGCGAACAGTGAGATTGTATGCTGAGTGATTGGAAATCAAGG
>JBBIQC010000086.1:0-11299 GCA_037442585.1 Oscillatoriales cyanobacterium bin_317 | reverse complement strand
CCCTTAAAATCCAATCCTCCTAAGTCTTTTAGACTTCCTCAGCAAGCCCTAATTACTAATGTCTGGCTTGGTGAAAGGGACTGATTACTTGAAAGGATTGAATTCATTTCGCTTTTCAGTCATGCTTGCTTGACAACTTTGACTGGCGTACCTGATGGAAACGCGCTTCCAAGCCGAACATTCATCGGTTCACCCTGGGTCTGAACGACCATTTGTTTGCCATCCCATACCCAGTTAACCGCATTACCATTCACCAGTAGTCCTTCGATGCTCATCGGTTGACTCAACCATTCCCTGGGAATTCCTGCCCCAATCACCAAAGTGGGTGTCGTTGCAGTTTGATCAATATACGCCAGCATATCCAGTTGCAGTAGCAACATTTCTGCTGCTGTCCAGTAATAAGGGGTAACATGGGGCGGATTCACCCAACCACGGAAGCGATACCACTGAGACAGACTAGCAGGAGTATTCTCCCCATCATGCTTGCCCCACCAGGTATACAGTCCCGGTGATGCTTGATGCTGCCAAAACCATTGCAGAGTTGACCAGACGCGATCGGATTGGTTCAGGAACAACCACTGATGAGTTTCTGCCAGATTGAAATTGGTATTTTCTGGCAGCAAACGTAGATTACCGCTCTCATCATGGGCTTCCTGCCAGCGAGCCTCCAGACCTTGCAGAAAGGCGGTTGGATTCGCTGCCGCAATGCCACTGGGCCAGAGTCCATTGGTGTAAGTGGCATCCATCCCAGTAAATTGCTGATCGAAAGCTTGTTGCCATGCAGTTTGTAACTGAGCCGCCTGCGATCGCCAATCGGTTGCCAGTTCAGTTTGCTTCACTCGATCAGCAAGGATTGCAGCATCTAATAATGCCCGGTAACTCATTAGATTTGCACTCGGCTCAAGTCCAATCAACCCGGGTGAAGCTGCCATTTTGCCTGCAACGAGTTCCTGATCTAGAAAGTCTGGATGTTCAGAAAACGGGAACCTCGACCTTTCAAGCACTGGGTAACCGGGACGATTAGAGGTGCGCAAATGAACAACCAACTCCGCCTTGCGACGAACATCCTGCCAAATAGATTGATCATAGTCCGGTTGATTCACCTGCTCCGCGATCGTCGTTAAGACCCAGATTCCCAAAGCTGGAATATCCGCTTCTGGCTGAATTCCATTGAGAAAATCGGTTGCTGCGAAGTAGGGTGCCAGTTCCCTTGCCAGATCTAACTGCCCACTCCGAGCTAAGGCAACTACTTCGTATGCTCCATCTCGAAAGCGAGGCAGGGAATAGTCGATCGGATCACCCGGACGGGTCTGGTTGCCAACAATTCCCACCTTGAGGTGGGCAATCTGAGCGTTAAAACTCTCAATAAATTGGGGATTGGGCAAATTTAAGACTGGATTCAATAAGGCTGGCTTGGACATCGTGCCATCCTGCTTCATAACTTGCTTTGCATCGGGTTTCAGATCTTCAATCACCAGATCAGATACAGTTCCAGTCCCCAGCACTAAGCGGGCATAGCCCCAACCCTTTTCATCCTGCCACTGGGATGCAGTGGATTGCTGCCGTATCCAATCGGGTGATCGCTCACTTCCCAAATAGACCTTCACCTGCGCAGGTAGATTCCGAACTACCCAGCGATCGTTAATCTGTAACTTTTGTCCATCCCATTTCAACGAGCGTACAGCTCCACCTGCCGGACCCACACTGCGAATGACGATCGCTGGTTGGGTCTGACTTGTTTCAGGAGTACTTAGGTTAAGCTGCCAAATACCTGGTTTGGCAGTTGACCAGGTTGCCTGGTAAAACTCCGTTTTTGTCAAAACTCCTGGTATCGCCTGCCCAGGAGAACTAAGCAACTGTTGCTGGATCTGGTTGAGGGGAACTGTATCACTCGTAGTTTTAGGATTACCATCTTTGTCCACTATCCAGATTGCCACCCCAAAGCTCCCAACTTGGGGGCTAAAACTTCCTCCTGGTTCGTGGTATGCCTTTGCTTCTGCCGGACTGCCTGCCGCCGCTAAAACAACGTGCCCAGCACTGCGTGACCAGAGATCACCAGGACGTACCTTCATTTGAGCCTGAACCTGCTGGCGAGGCGTACCGTAATCCAGCAGAGCAGTAGTGAACTGGTTGAACTGCGATCGATTATTAATGCCTGCACTAACAATCAGTAAACACGCCAGCACTAACCCAACCAGACGGAACCGGGTTAATGAAACAAACGCCATGACAGTCAAGAGGAGCGGCGCAAAATGGAGTGCGTAGAGGAAGGTTTCCCCTGTGCCGTACACGCTATGGATCAGCAACTGACCAAGAATTGTCAATCCCAGAACAAGACGTAATTTGGGATGGCGTTTGGTAGTGAAGAAGCCCCACACCCCTAACAGTAGTAATCCCGTCCAAGCGATTGCTGCTACCATTCCCCAAAAACCACCGGAACCGGGAGTCAGGGTATTGACCTCCGGTTTTACCCACTCTGGTCTTGACAGAGACTGGCTCAACTGAATTGCAGGCATTACGATAGTCTGGTAGGCAAACGAACCCAACGCTGACAGAATGCTTTCAGCTCCAGGCCCCGTCATAAACTTCTTTTCACCAATGAAAGTTTTGGGCTGGAAGGGTAAGCCAGAAGTGGGAAAGATGACCCGTTGCACTAGCCACAGCGCGTTTACGACACAGAAGGTGAGAAAGGTAATTTGTAGTGCTTTCTTCCAGCGGAAGTTGGCGATCGTTGCCAGCAATCCCACCATCCAGTTGGTAATCGTGATACTGACCGTTAACGCACTGACGGCAATGTACCAGGCAGGGGAAAATTGACGATACTGGGTTAGTGCAACAAACACAAGCCCCAGCAGAATCGTTACGGAAGCAAAGGGGAATGAATCGGGTACTACAAACCAGAACACCGCTGCCGCACTGACACCCCCCACCAGGCTAAACAGGATTGAGTCGAGACGTTGACAGCCCATCAACCGAAACAGGCTGTATAGCCCTGCCATCCAGAGTGCTGCGGTCAGGGCTAACACCAGACGAGTTGCGGTTACTGGGTCGAGGTGAAGCAGTTTACTGGTTCCAAATACGAGAGGAAAGATAAGCAGGGGAAATAGGGGATGTTTGTTATTGCGCCCAAAATCACTTTTTAGGCTGGTGATGTTGCCAAAAACGGTCGGCAGGTCGCTGCCAAACCAGACATCCTGAGCGTAAAAGTCGGTCAGGATAGGGGTGGGAATAGTTTGTGCAGCGAGGAAAGAAGTGATAGCTGTTGCGATCGCCAGGATCATCGCAATCAAAATGTCTGCTCGATAGGGATGAAGCTGTTTCAATAAAGATAACCGGATGGATTTGAAGTCAAAATTTGTATTCTGGCGCATCGTCTAGCTATTGAGTAGAGGTTATGCGGTAAACAGTGATCGAGTTGGAATTGACACAGCGGTTTTCCCTACTTGCCCTAATTTGGCTTTCTGGTAGTACCAGATGAGTCTTTTTAGAATTGCCTGTGGTTTCATCAGAGAAGTGTAAATTTAAGCATTAGTATGAACAACTATAGTGACAAAAGAGTTAGCCAATTTTGCCAAAGGCGATCGCTGAGATGCCGCTAATCATCAATCCAATTCCTAACCATTGAACTGGCATCACCTTCTCGTCTAGTAGGAGGGATCCTACCATTGTTGTAAAAATAACCGTCAATCCAATAACAACTGGATATGCCAGGGATAAATTGAGCTTTCCCAGAACTAGAACATACATCACTGTACTCAATCCATAAACTAGTATGCCACCCAGCAAGTAGAGGTTGAGCAAGCTTTGCCCTGACCCAAGTTTAAGCAGAGCTTGAGCCAGAGTATTCAAACCAACAGTTAAGAGGATAAGAAGAGCAGGCAAGAAGGAGAGTGGCATAGAAAAAACTGAATTAGTTTGAATAACTCAATGGATCAAAATCCCAAAGTTCAAGCTCTCTTGGGTAAGGTGTTTGAACATAGCCTCCTAGAATGCGCTCCCACCATCGTGGTGGGTGGGGAAGTGTGGCAACCTGAATGCAATGGCAACCCGTCCAAAATGCACCCATAACATCTGTATGTAAGCTATCACCAATGACGATGACCTGCTTTGGTTGTAGCTGCATATAACGGAACGCTTTATGGAAAGCAAACGGGAATGGTTTTCTTGCTGGGTTAATCGCAGGCACATTCAGACGTGCAGACCAATATCTCACCCGATAGCGACGCTTGCCATTGGATAAGATGTAAAACTTTAGGCCAAGATACTTCGCCTTTTCAATCCATCTTTCTGCATTCGGGCATAAGTATCGATCGTCTTCAGAGACTATCGTGTTATCTAGATCTAAAATCACGCCTTGAATGTGAGATTGAATCAGGTTATCAATATCAATCAAAGCAAGGGTGTCTGCTTTACGTGGAAGCCGACGCATACTACTCCCATTCTGGGTATATTTAGCACGGTAGCCCGATAAGCCCACAGACAGCAGTGCAAATGTTTTGAACCAGGACACGATATGACTGAGCATGGGTTTGCTAGTTACTGCTATTAAGTGTAATTAAGCAATTCAGGTAACAATCCCCTTATGCTGAAGCAGCAGAATGGTAAAGGTAACGAGGATCCAGGTAATTACTGTTAACAGTAGGGGGCGATCGCTCAGTAGAATTTCCTCAGGACGCTCAGTTTTTCCACCCTCTTCAACGCCGGAATTTCTACGAGCAATCTCCTCGGGATCACTCAAAAGTTGATAACGAAAAACTCCGTATAATACAAAGGGTAAAGTCAACATCATCCAGGAAGTGGATGCACCCTTTACAACCGGTCCAGAACTCCAAAGTGCGTAAGTCAAAATTGTTCCGTTAGTCACAATATTTTCCATCCGACTTAGCAATGGTAAGGAGTAACGGTGGAGAACCCGACGAGATTTTTTACCTTTAATTTCAGCAAGTCGCAACTCAGCTTTGCGCTTCTCAATTCCTAGAAATAACGCTAACATGGCTGTGCAAAGGAGAAACCAGGCTGACAAGGTAATACCTGTTGCGGCAGCTCCTCCACAGGCTCTCAAGATAAATCCAACAGAAATTGCTACTACATCGAGAATAACGGTGTGCTTCAAGCGAAGATTGTAGGCAATTTGCAGAATTGCATAGGCTAAAATTGCTAACCCTAAACCTTTTGCATATAAGCTTCCTGCAATCAGGGCAATGCCAAGTAATAGAATTGCCATCCCAACAGCGGTTGGAATGCTAACAAGACCAGAAGCGATCGGCCGCTTGCATTTGACTGGATGTTGACGATCTGCTTCTACATCAATAACATCGTTGATCAGATAGAAACTGCTAGACGTAAAGCAGAACAACACAAATGCCAAAAGGCTGCTCAGTAAGGATTGAATTGTGATATCAAAAGCAAATAAAGGTGCCGCAAACACAATCAAGTTTTTCGTCCACTGTCTAGGACGTAATGCCTTGATGTGAGCAGCTAGTAGATGTTGATTCTTATAAACATCTACCACTGGCTCCAAGGCCAAATCTCCAGAAGGCTTTATTACGCTTTCCTTTCGCCGTCGAAATAACATCATAATGCTTGTTTGATAGTGTACTGACGATACCAGTTGATGGTATTTTGCAACCCTTCCTCAAACCCGACCTGGGCAGTGAACCCAAATGCTTGCTTTGCTCGTTCAATATCGAGACAGCGACGGGGCTGACCGTTGGGTTTATCGGTTTCCCAAATAATCTCACCGTCATAGTCCATTAAGTCGCAGATCAGGGTAATCAAGTCTTTGATGGAAATTTCATACCCTGTCCCCAAATTGACCGGCTCCGAGTCACTGTAGAAGCGAGTTGCCATCACGATTCCCCGTGCCGCATCCTCGGAATACAAAAACTCACGGGTCGGGCTACCATCCCCCCACACCGGAATTTGTTTGTCCCCCCGTTGCTGGGCTTCATGCACCTTGCGAATTAAGGCTGGAATCACATGAGAACTGCGCGGGTCAAAGTTATCGCCCGGGCCGTACAGGTTTACTGGCAGCAGGTAAATCCCATCGAACCCATACTGTTGACGATAGGACTGAAGCTGGACTAGTAGGGCTTTTTTAGCGACTCCGTAAGGGGCGTTGGTTTCTTCGGGGTAGCCATTCCACAGGTCATCTTCCTTAAAAGGGACTGGAGTGAACTTGGGATAGGCGCAGATGGTACCGACACAGACAAATTTTTGGACTCCGGCCTGATAAGCGGCATGAATCAGTTGCACCCCCATCATCAAGTTGTCGTAGAACAACTCAGCGGGCTTCTCCCGGTTCAGGCCAATACCACCGACATGAGCCGCCAGATGAATAATTACATCCTGCTGATCAGCGGCTCGCTGGCAGTTATCCATCACTCGCAGGTCACAGTCACGCGATCGCGGCACCGTAATTTTGTTGGGATCTGCGCCTGCAGCACATAACTGCTGAATGACTTGCTGACCTAAAAAACCGGCCCCTCCAGTCACCAAAATCCGTTTACCTACGAGATTAAATTCGGCTGTGGTCATGGAAAAAACACCTCAACTGCATCGTGCGTGGAAACATTAACATTAATAGCCAGTTCAGAATAGAGAGGTTCCAGCAACCTGACGAACAGTGGCTACATCCTGAACCGTTTGGACCATATGACCGTTTAAGGGCACTAAACCAAGGGCCTTAAGATCAGCTTCCACCATCAGATGCACCAATTCTTCAAAGGTGACAGAAGGTTCCCATCCTAGCTTCGCCTTTACCTTCGCTGGATCCCCAATGAGCAATTCCACTTCCGCAGGTCGCAAATAGCGTTCATCAAATTCCACATAATCCTGCCAGTTAAGGTTCACATGACCAAAGGCAATCTCTAAAAACTCCCGGACAGAATGAGTTTCCCCGGTGGCCACCACGTAATCATCGGGTTGTTCCTGTTGCAGCATTAACCACATGGCTCTGACATAATCCTTGGCGTATCCCCAATCGCGCTTGGCATCCAGGTTGCCCATGAACAACTTTTTCTGCTGTCCAGCTACAATACGGGCCAGGGCGCGGGTAATTTTGCGGGTGACAAAGGTTTCGCCTCGCCGGGGTGATTCATGGTTGAACAGGATGCCGTTGCAGGCGAACAGACCATAGGATTCACGGTAGTTCACCGTCTGCCAGTGGGCGTAGACCTTGGCACAGGCATAGGGACTGCGGGGATAAAAGGGAGTAGTTTCCTTCTGGGGGATCTCCTGCACTAACCCGAACATTTCGGATGATCCCGCCTGATAGAACCGCACTTGATTGCCAGTCCGTTGTTGATAGTCACGTAAAGCTTCCAACAACCGCAGAGTTCCCATGCCGACAGAATCAACCGTATATTCTGGAGCATCAAAACTGACTCGAACGTGGGATTGGGATCCCAGGTTGTAAATCTCAGAAGGTTCCACCGCTTCCAGAATTCTACGCAGCGTTGTACCATCCGTTAGATCGCCATAATGAAGAAACAACCGGGCGTTCTGGCTATGCGGATCTTCATAGATATGGTCGATGCGATCGGTATTGAACGTAGAAGTCCGGCGGATAATACCGTGGACTTCATAGCCCTGCTCCAGCAAAAATTCGCTTAAGTAGGAGCCATCCTGGCCTGTAATACCGCTAATCAACGCACGTTTCAGTGAAGTCATGTCGGATGCCTGAGTTAAAGTACTATTAGGTTGGAACCAGCAAAGAGAACCAATGTTAGATCTTGCTGCTTACGATAAAACTATAAGCTGTTTAGCCAGCGTTCTCTGATATCCCTTGAGAACTGGGATTTTTACGCAGAAGTAATTGCTTCAAGGATAACCAGATAAAAGGTGGAATGGTTGTGCTATAGCGTCCCCATAACCTACGCGGCTCTTGAACCAAGCGGTAAAGCCATTCAAAGCCGATAGACCGGATTAAACTGGGCGCTCGCTTCTGAATTCCAGCGTAGACTGGAAAAGCTCCACCCAGACCCACCATCACCGCATGAATGCGGTGTTTATGTTTAGACATCCAAAATTCCTGCTTAGGGCACCCCAAACAAACAAGAACCAGCCCTGCACCGCTCTCATTGACCTGATTAATGATTTGTTCATCCTCTTGCTCAGTGAGAGGCCGGAAAGGTAACGGCTCCATCCCCGCAATTTGCAGCATTGGAAATTCATGCTTTAACTTTGAGCGAATACGCTCCAGAACAGACTTTTCAGATCCCAGGAAAAAAATACTCGTATTTTGCTGGGGGGCAAGTTTGCACAAAGCGAGCAGAACATCCAATCCAGCCACCCGATCCTGGTCAGGAACACCCAAGCGCCTTAACATCCAGACCAATGGCATGCCATCGGGCGTAACCAGATCCGCCTCTCTTAACACAGAGGCAAAAGCTGGGTTTTTGTGGGCTTCCACCAGCATATGCACATTTGCGATACACACTACCTTACTTAGGCGCTCCTTGGCCCACTGCAACATTAAAGCAACTTGAGCTTCAAACTTTAAAGCATGAACAGGAAAACCAATTACGCTATAGCAGGGAATCTCATCTTCAAGAACATTTGTGCTCATAACTTGTGTCCTAATGCCGTAATAGTTCTGCAATCCAGTACCTCAAGAGTTGAACATCAACACCTCAAGAGTTGAATAACTATCCGCTAGCGCTTTGAGCTTCATCTCTTTTACAAGCCAGAAACTGAGATTGCTTTTGATTAACCAATGCACAGCCTCAATCTGATTTAAAGCGATTCAAACAATAGTCAACTTTTTGAAAAACCAGCGATGTTCAATATGGCAGACACAGCCCACATTGTGTTATCACCTAAAATTCTTTATCAAGCTCTATGGTGTTAGACTCCATCGTTTTATGAAAAATCCTGGTGAAACAAATTGGTCCTCGGTAGAAACATAGAAATACACCCAGCATCGATATAGGATATACACCAGACAGAACACCCAAATTGATAACTTTTACACATCAAACACAAATAAGTTCTATAGTCCACTGAGACAGTACATTGCCTACTTCAATATTCTCCCATAGGATATACGGATTCCGGAGTATTTACGTAAAAAAAATTGCTGATTTACATTAACTTCACGAGCTTCCAGCTATCCGGCAAATCCAGAAAAATGTCATCAAGGTTAACAAACTTTTAATCCGTCTGCGTAGTCAGGAACTGGGGCTAAATCTACTACTTTGCTTTTGCCGCATAAGTACCCAACAATAGACAAAGGACAGGATTTCCGCAGAATATTATATTTTCGAAGTTATTTTGACCGTAGCTCTAATTTTTAACCTGCATGATGACAAGTTTGGTAGAGTCTTTTTATCACCCCGATCGGGTCGCTCAAAGCAGATAACTGAAGTGTTTAGAAGAGGAAGATATTGTGTCGTTAAGTCAGCCAACCATTTTGGTAACGGGGGGAGCGGGTTATATCGGTTCTCATGCGGTGCTTGCTCTGCAACAAGCGGGTTATGAGGTTGTGGTTCTGGATAACCTCGTGTATGGACATCGGGATCTTGTTGAAAAGGTTTTGCATGTAGAGTTGGTAGTCGGAGATACGAGCGATCGCGCTCTGCTGGATCGCCTGTTTGCCTCTCATCAGATTGCTGCCGTCATGCACTTTGCGGCTTATGCCTACGTTGGTGAGTCTGTTACCGATCCCGCTAAGTACTACCACAACAATTTCGTTGGCACGTTGACGCTCCTAGAAGCGATGCTGGCCGCTTCCATCCATCAATTCGTCTTCTCCTCAACCTGCGCCACCTACGGGATTCCGACTACAGTTCCGATCCCCGAAAATCATCCTCAAGATCCCATCAATCCCTATGGCCGTAGCAAGCTGATGGTGGAACAGGTACTGAAAGATTTTGACAAGGCGTATGGCTTTAAGTCTGTCTGCTTCCGTTACTTCAATGCAGCAGGGGCAGATCCCCAGGGTCGTTTAGGTGAAGATCACCATCCTGAAACTCATATCATTCCCCTCGTATTGCTGACGGCGCTTGGTCAACGAGAGTCTGTTTCTATTTTTGGAACAGATTATCCCACTCCTGATGGCACCTGCATTCGTGACTACATCCATGTCACGGATCTGGCTCAGGCTCATGTTTTAGGACTGGAATACCTGTTGAAAGGTGGTGATACCAATATTTTCAATTTGGGAAATGGCAATGGGTTTTCGGTGAAAGAAGTGATTGAAACAGCTCGTCAGGTCACGGGACGGGAGATTAAAACTGTGGAATGTGCTCGTCGTCCTGGGGATCCCCCAGCTTTAGTAGGAAGCAGCGATCGCGCCCGCCAAATCCTGGGCTGGAATCCCCAATATGCCAATTTGCAGGATATTCTTTCCCACGCATGGCAGTGGCACCAAAAGCGACACCCAGCAAAGTAGCCTCTATTGCCCGTATTCCCGGCAAAACTGACTCACGACCTGATCCAACCCAACAGCACGGGAGGCTTTGAAGAGCAAGCGATCGCCCGGTTGCACCAGATCTTTTAAGCGCGTCACTACTTGAGCCTGCTGGGTAAAGCGATCGGTGGGCAAATTTCTGGCTCCTGCTGCCATGGCACTGGCTTCGGGATCATCGGCCAGGATCACCAGGCGATCGAGGTTTAATGCCTGAGCCGCTAAACCTACCTGATGGTGAAATTCTGGCGATCGTGCTCCCAACTCTTTCATGGTGCCTAAAACCGCAATGCGCCGACGACCTGACATTTGAGCCAATAACTGCAAGGATGCCAGCATAGATTCTAAACCTGCATTGTAAGTTTCATCCAAAATCACCACGTCATTGGGCAACTCATACCGCTTTGCCCGTCCGCCAGGAAGTTCAACCGTTAATCCCTGAGTTAAAGGAGCCACATCCAAACCCAGCACTTTGGCAACTGCCAGAGCAGCCAGGTAATTCAATGCATTGTGGCGACCGGGTAAGGGAAGGGGAAATTGCCGCCCATCCAGAAGCAATGTATCTGAGTCGATGAGTTGCCCCTGGATGTCTCCCCCCTCCAGCCCAAAGGTGAGCGTTTTACCATGCCAGACCGTTTGAGCGGTTTGCATCAGTAAGGGAGTGTCGTAGTTCAGAATGGCGATACTGCTGGCTGGCATTTCAGCCAATAACTCGCATTTGGCTTGAGCGATCGCGGCTTCTGATCCCAATCGTCCAATATGCGCGGTTCCTACATTGGTAATCACCGCAATGTCGGGACGAGCAATCTGGCTGAGGAGGGCAATTTCTCCTGGCCCCCGCATCCCCATTTCAACGATCGCGTAATCATGATCAGCACTCAACTCCAGTAG
>JBBIQC010000085.1:3937-11305 GCA_037442585.1 Oscillatoriales cyanobacterium bin_317 | reverse complement strand
GGATTGACAATCAGGGCGCTGGCTGGTTGCTCCAATAGATTCTGGACGTAAGTTGTCACGGCTTCACAGAGGGCTTCCAGTTGGGTGCGATCGCCCTTTACGGTCACTTGCTTATCTTCTGCTAGCTTGGGATCGTCCAAACTCAGTTGGAAATGCAGATTTTTCACCACAGTCTGACCTGCCCAGCGAGATAACGGCGAGTTTTCCGCCATGATCGCCAGCGTACAGGTGGGGGGGGTATATCGTCGCAAAACCGAGTGGGATTGAAACATGGACAGAGTTACAGAATTAAGAGTTGAGAGTGAAGAGTTAGGAGTTGAGAGTGAAGAGTTGAGAGTTTTAAGTTTTGAGTTTTCAGGTCGGCCCCAGGCTATTTACCATTCAGGCTGATTTTTTATTTTTAAACCAAGTTCAGCTAGAGAATGGTCGTTTTCCGATCAGAGAAACTCCGGTTCTGAACTTGGACAAGGTTTAACTTTTAACTCTTTACTGTCCACCGCTCACCTCCGATTTGTTCTGAGTGCGATCGAGCAAAGCTAACCACAAGCGACGGGGGCCGTTGGGCGCGCTGTAAAACAGAAGATCAATCAAGAGTTTCAGGGCCAGGTCAGTTAAGGAAGTTTGGGCAACGGTTTCTCCATCCTCCATCCGTTCCTGGTAGGTATTACTGAAGGCATCTAGATAATCTCCCAGTAAAGAAACTTGATGCGGTTCCCGATTCTCTGCGGCGACTTGCTCCAATAACGCAACGGCCCGACGAATCAGTTCCTGGTGATTTTTTGCCAGGTGGCAGCAAATCAAAACCAGGGCACGAGCTTCTTCGACATCCAGTTTCTTGCGTCCTCCTTGCCCTTTGCGTAAGGGACTGGACTGCCGCAACCGCCAGAGGGCTACGCGATCGGCGACCATATTCTCTAATCCGAGGTCTGCTGCAGCCTGAAGCATGGCCTCTGAGCCAATTCCCACCAAAGCCTCCAAAGCCAGCAACACCAGGTCGAGTTGGGCTTTAATGTTGTCCAACTGCGTGGGATCAGGTGCGGTGGTCAGAGGTAGAACCGTTTGGGACAGCGGAGAAGGCGGTTTAGCGGTGGATGGCATAGCTTCAGAATAGGCAAAAAAGGCAAAGCAGGCAGAGCGGTTACCTGTATTGATACAAGACTCAGCAGTGGACAAGTTGTTTCCTGTTCTCCAGGCAAAA
Organism: Oscillatoriales cyanobacterium bin_317; assembly: GCA_037442585.1. Lineage (GTDB taxonomy): Bacteria > Cyanobacteriota > Cyanobacteriia > Leptolyngbyales > Leptolyngbyaceae > Leptodesmis. The sequence continues at coordinate 10,107 of JBBIQC010000085.1, read as the reverse complement.
TTAGCCAGGTCTTCGGCATCTCCTAATCTAAGATATAAGCCGACCTCATTTTTTAGAATACTTGACCTGCTTCCCCACACCCTGTGCCTGACATAACTACGCCAGCCAGGAAACCAATAAAAAAGCTAGAGTAGCGCTGCCTAAAGGAACCGTCAAGTTATCAATCCCATATTTTGAAAAGGCTTCTAAGCCAGTGGCGGCCAAGGCGATCGCGAAAGAAATCACCCAGGTCTGCCAGATCGCACCCTGCACACTGAACAAGATTAGACTACTAATGATATAGCTGATCAGAGCCATAGCCAGGGAGCCTTCCCAACTTTTCTTCATGCCCCAAAGGCTGTAGGGATGACGGCCAAACCGCTGACCTACAAGAGCCGCTAATCCATCTCCCCAGGTCATGATTAAGATCCCTAAAACCGCATAGTAGGGCTGCTCCATCGGCCAGAACCAGGCAATTAAAACCCCAAAGCTGACGGCATAAAAAAAAGTGCCCAGGCTTTTGCGTCCGACTCCATTAATGCTGGACAGGATCGGCAAATGGTAGGACAGGTAGGCGATCGCGCTGAACAGAATAGATGCAGCCACCCCCAACCAGGTCGGAACTTGCAGCCACCACGCTAACAGGATCACATTCCCGACCCCAATGTGAACCACCTTACGGACGATTTCGGGGCTGGCCCGGTGCGATCGCGATAAATACTCGGCGAGAAACCCCACACCTCCCAGCCAGATACCTACTACAGTTAGCTGCACCCAAAGGGGAAAAGGACTTTCAAGCCAAAGGGGTAAAGTCATGTAGAGCTAAATGATTTTTCTAAAACACTGTTTGCATTATTTCACCTTTATATCCGTCCAACAATTAGCGCTGTTCTGGTTTATTTACACTGAAATTGGGAGAATCGATTACTCCTGGCCCCCTCCGCCAGCAAGGTGTCTCCTGAAATTGCAGAAGGATTGCTAAATCAGGTCAAAGAAATGTCCTTTGAAGAGCAATTACAAGTGCAACAGGATTTAGTGAATCGCAAGAATGGACTGATTAGCCGTGAGTACGGAGCATTGAGTGCCCCAACAAAGCTGTTAGGGGCGATCGCATTGATTTCAATTCGCTTATCTTAAGAGACTGGGTGCATTTTGCCGAAGCAGATCAAGTATGCCGTACACCATCAGTTGAACTCCGATCGCCAGCACAAAAAATCCTAATACTCGATTCAAAACGCCCAGGCCATTACGACCCAACCGTTTGACTATCGGTTCTCCTAAAGCCAGCAGAAAGTAGAGAATCAGGGACAGTAATACAATTCCCAACAGAACCCCCGCCTCCCTGGGCCAGCCCCGAGAATTGGCAGCCATCCCAATCACCACGCCGATCGCTCCCGGCCCGCTGACTAATGGCATGGCCATTGGCGTAAACGAAATATCCTCGATTGCCATTGCTTCCTGGTGTTCGCGATCGGTAAGCCGCTTCCGTACCGCCACCATCTCCCAGGCCGTGTGGCTGACGATCAACCCTCCGGCAATTTGCAGCACTCCCAACGTTATGCCGAAAAAACTCACAATGAACTGACCCAGCACAAAAAAAGCACATAGGATTAAAGCAACATTGATGGCCGTAGACAGAGCCTGTTTGCGTCGGAATTTGGGTGTGTCACCTTCAGTTAAGGTATAGAAAATTGGAACAGCCCCAATCGGATTAGCAATGGGGAACAGAGCGATCAGGGTTCCAGCAACTTGTGACAGAAAAGCTTCCATAACAACCTATCTTGCTAGTGATGCATGGGTTTGGAGGACTGGGCATCGGATTCATGCCAACGGAAGCGGTTGAGCATCCAGAACACCGCTCTGCATGATTATAGAGTCAACAAATCAAAATGCTTGCAAAGCTTTGCTAATAACCACCACTCCATAACATGGGCAACTGCATGCTTTCCTCAGAAAATGATTCTGGCGATCGGGTTTCTTCATCCATCGCATTTACCAGCTTGTTGTAAATATCCTCTGCCTGTTGGGGAGAATTGCCGATGCTGGTTAATCCGACCTTGCCGAATTCAGACAGGCAGCCCATCAGATGAAATACAGTGCCTGTTTCGGTACCCGTATCAAAATGCAGTTGGTGATGGGCAATGATATCCATCAAATCATTGGGCAGTAACCCGCGATAGTGGTCTTTCTGCAAGTTGTCGGTGGCAATATAGTACTTGGGTCGTCCCTGCTGACTATAAAACAGGCCACTGGATACGTCATAGCGGCCATTGGTAAGGAATTTCAGGGTCATAAAGGGGTGAGTGGTGCCACCCTTACGCAGGTTGATCTCAATCGCCTGCATATCCCATTCCGGTTTATCATCCTGATTGGGTTGATGCACCGCGACAAAATCCACCCCAAATCGTTCGATCGCCCCTTTCTCCGCCAAACAGCGCCCCACCCTCATGCCTAACTCCTGTAACTGCAGGCGGTAGGCTGCATCGGCAGGAAAGCGACAGCCCAGATAGATCTGACCACTGGGGCCACCCAGAATCTGGTCATGGGTGGATAGAATTTCGACTTCTCCCAAAGGAGTAATGCGGCCCTGCACACTGGGCGATCGCTTGTCTCCTTCTAGAAAGGCTTCCACGATCGCGCCCAGTTCAGGAATGCGACTACTAAACTTCTCCCAGGTTTCTCCCTTCGACTCAAATTGCAGACAATGAAAATGCTCGCTCATTGCATCCACCCGCGCCTGATGAGAACTTTTTCCGGGAGCCACTTCTCGAATCGAGCGCAAGTCCAGCAAGGCATTGCCTTCACCCGAAAAGCCTTCATTGAGTTTGACCACCATTCGCTTCAGGTAGGGTTGCCGCTCCCATAACTCTGCCGCCGCGATCGCTAAATCGCTCACACTCCAAACAGACTCACTGCCATCGGGGTGAGGCACTTCAGCTTCGGCAAAAATTTGTCGGCTCCCCCCCTTGGTTCCCCAAATCAGCAAATCGGGATCCAATGCATATAGCGGAATTCCCGTTCTGATCGACAACTCCCGTTCGGCTTTGGTCGAGTTGTAGCAGATCATAAACGAGCGATTCGGGCGCACTGCCTGCCGGATTCGTTCAATCAGACGAGGCCGATCGAGAATTTTCTGGCTCAGGGGATTTAAGGACGAATCGTAGGTGGAAAGCAGGAGCAGGCGATCGCGGGCATGGGAAAAGGGAATCCCCGGTAACAGTTGCAGGTAATAATCCACAATGCCGGGGTGCAGCGGTTGGGATGTGATATAAATCAGACGAGTGCGGGGGTTACGCAATCGAATCAGGGAGAACAACAAACGTTCTTCATAATGGTGAAAGCCTTCAATTTTCTGAAGTTCTCGCTGGTCTAAACTCAGCGAAGGGATGACCACAATATCCGCATCGCTGGTATCCAGGGTTTCAACCGATCGCCAGAGATCCCGCAGTTGCTGTTGAAGCTGATGAAATTGCTCCACCGCTTCCGGAGAAGAAGCACAGGGTTTGTCCATAATCACCTGCCACGGCTCGATGAGCCTATTTAAGGAGATTCTACCCTGTCCCCCCAATTCTCAGGCTACAGGACTCTGTGGCATCAGTTCAAGTGCCATTCCGGGCAGAGGTAAAGCTCACAAATTTTAATTTTTCATTTGCCTTTTTAATTCCGCGCAGCGGTTAGGGCATCTGCTCTTGATAGATGGATTGCAATAAACTCTCTAACTCGTCCTCTGGACAACACTCCAGCAACGTATGAAACATTTGCAATAACTTGGCAGCACTTTCTCCCAGGGGTGGACTGAGGCCCCAGACATCCTGCACCCAATCTGCCGGATAAAAATCAGCCGTTCCAGGAGTTGTTGAGCTTCTGTTCTAGAAATAGCCATAGACCTAACGCGATCGTGTATCGTTGCATTCCTCTAGATTTTATTTCACCAGGTCATGCTTCCAACGGTCGAGGTCATGCCGAACGGGAAGAAATTGCCTAAGATATGGTTGGATGAAAAAATGATTAATTTTTTGCTCTGCCATTGGAGCCAATTTTGTCTGTTCTAAACCTTGTCCAAGTCCAGAACCATCGTTGTTCCTATGGGGAAATGACCGTTCTCTAGCCGGACTTGGTTCAGTTGTTCAACGTCCCTCATTGTTTATTTAGTTAAAATTCCATGACTGCACCCCCCCTGCCCAGTGTCTCTTCATCCATTCGGTATCCTCAAAAGACGGTATTGCGAGCAGAACGAGCCATGCGGTGCGCTCCTTTCCGTTTGCAACTCTATAAAACAATGGTGTGGCAAAGTGTTCCCTTAATGGCGATCGTCAATCCGGCAGGCGTGCAAAACCAATACACCCGCAAAGCGCTTTCAGAATTTGCAGTGGAAAATGAATTACTTTGGCTGATCCGGGTGGGCGTGCTGCGAAGAGAAGTAGATGGACAGGGGTTAACAGACAGTTTCAGAGTAACTCCCTTGGGTCGCCAAATCATTGACCAATGGCAGCAAGGGCTTGCATCAGAACTTGTCGCCCCTAGTTTGAGCGATCGTTTTTATAATGCCTTGAGCCGTTGGTTGGGAATTACCCTCTAAAAGGGTGACAGGTTAGTCAAAGTCTCTGGGGGTTTTCATGAAAGCCATGATGGTGGTGGGGACAACGTCCCATGCAGGTAAATCATTACTCGCAACAGCAATCTGCCGCATTCTCAGTCGTAAAGGGTGGCGGGTTGCCCCTTTCAAAGGACAGAACATGGCCCTGAATGCCTATGTTACTGGTAACGGTGGTGAAATTGGCCATGCTCAAGCCGTACAAGCCTGGGCCGCAGGGATTTTGCCAACGGTGGAAATGAACCCAATTCTGCTCAAACCCCAGGGGGATATGACCTCGCTGGTAATTCTCAAAGGGAAACCCGTTGGACGGATCAGCGCCGCAGATTATTATGAGCAGTTTTTTGAACCGGGCTGGCAGGCCATTGTCGAGTCGCTCAATCGCCTGTCAGAGGATTACGACATGCTGGTCTGTGAGGGGGCAGGCAGTCCAGCAGAAGTGAATCTGAAACACCGCGATTTGACCAATATGCGGGTGGCCAAGCATTTGAATGCCCCGACAATGCTGGTTGTAGATATCGATCGCGGGGGAGCCTTTGCCCATGTAGTTGGCACTCTGGAGTTGCTGGAGCCAGAGGAACGGGCACTGATTAAAGGGATTGTGATTAACAAGTTCCGGGGACAGCGATCGCTGTTACAGTCCGGCATTGAGTGGCTAGAAGCCCGCACAGGCATTCCCGTAGTGGGTGTCATTCCCTGGCTGGATCAGGCATTTCCAGCAGAAGATTCCTTAAGCTTGATGGAACCGCGATCGAGCAACTCCACCAGCGATATCAACATCGCTGTCATCCGGTTGCCACGCATCTCTAACTTCACCGACTTTGACCCCCTGGAAGCAGAACCCACTGTTTCCGTGAAATACATCAGCCCCAAGCCGCCCCTTGGTCATCCTGATGCCGTGATTATTCCGGGTTCCAAAACCACCATCCCCGACCTAATTGTGTTGCATCGCACTGGCATGGCCGAAGAGATCCAGAATTACATTGCAGCCGGAGGAACGGTTTTAGGCATTTGTGGTGGCTTTCAAATGTTAGGCAAGATTCTCGCTGACCCAGAAGGCATCGAAGGGCAAGAAGGCCGTTACAAAGGACTGGGCCTATTCCCCATCAAAACTGTGATTGCAGGGCAGCGGGTGGCACGACAACGAAGCGTAACCTCCAACTTTCCTCAAGAAGGTCTGCCGGTTACGGGTTACGAAATCCATCAAGGTCGCTCCCGATTAATGGAAGATGCCACCGGAACCAGTTTCCTATTTGATGATCCTAATCTGGGTCTGGTGGATACCGGGCAATCGGTATGGGGAACCTATCTGCATGGCATTTTTGATAATGGCCCCTGGCGACGAGCCTGGTTGAACCGTTTGCGGCAACAACGTGGACTCAAATCCTTGCCGACTGGGGTATCCAATTACCGGGAACAACGCGAAATGATGCTGGATACGCTGGCCGATCTGGTAGAACCCCACCTAAATCTGGCTCCCTTCTTGCCACCGGAGGAGTGATAATGGGAGACGGTTGAAACCAAAGCCGATTAGAGAACTGGAGTATTCCCATCAGAGAAACTACAGCTTTGAACGGGGACGACGGTTTAAAACAAA
>JBBIQC010000085.1:0-3927 GCA_037442585.1 Oscillatoriales cyanobacterium bin_317 | reverse complement strand
GCCTAGAAAACCTAGTGCGCTTAATCCCTAACCCTTTCGGTGCAACGTACCCGTTTGTCCTTGATTCATACAGTAAAGGCTAAGTTTAAGAAACGGCCCTCCGTTTAGATATTCTTTAGGATCCTCTTAACTAATAGTTACGACCTGTTTGGCTATGGCTGTTCGCATTCAATTTTTACCGGATGACATCACGATCGACGCAGAAGCAGGAGAACCCCTTCTACAAGTCGCTCACCGCGCTGGCATCACCATTCCCACCGGCTGCCTGATGGGATCCTGCCACGCCTGCGAAGTCGAACTGGATGGCGGCGAAACCATTTGCAGCTGTATCAGTAGCGTCCCCCCTGGACGATCGCACCTGACGGTCAACCTGTTCTCGGATCCAAGCTGGTAAACTGTTTGCCATGTCCGTTCAGGTAATAATCTCTCGTTCCTTTGGCGCTGATGGCTTCACCCAGACGACTGATCGCATGAATATAGGCAGCGGTTCGCAGAGGAACGGTGAGGTCACGGGCGATCGCCCAAATGTGTTCGGCTTCTTCCACAATCCGGCTTTTCAGGCGTTGATTCACTTCCTCCAGAACCCAATACAGGCCGCTGCGGTTTTGCACCCACTCAAAGTAGCTAACCGTTACCCCGCCTGCATTCACCAGAATATCGGGAAAGACGTAAATTCCTTTTGATTCCAAAATTTTGTCGGCGGCAGAGGTCGTCGGGCCGTTGGCCACCTCAAAAATGAGTTTTGCTTTGATATCAGGAGCGTTGACTTCAGTAATTTGATTCTCCAGGGCAGCAGGAATCAGCACGTCTACATCCAGCTTCAGCAACTCCTCGTTCGTCAGCAAATCATAATCCTTGGTTTCACACACGCTGCCATCACAGTAAGGCTCCTGGATGCCGCGAGTGGCTTCCTTCCGCCGCCATACACTGGGAATATCCAGGCCCTGTTTCGCATAAATGCCCCCTTGCGAATCACTGACAGCCACAACCTGATAGCCTGCGGCAAACATCAGTTCGGCCAGAATGCCTCCTGCATTGCCAAATCCCTGGATGGCCACGGTGGTGGCTTGTGGCACCTGATCAAATTTGGGCAGCATCGCTTCAATGACAAAATAAGCTCCCATGGCCGTTGCCGCTTCCCGTCCCAGGCTACCCCCCATACTGATCGGCTTGCCCGTGACCACAGCAGGACAAATGTGACGACGAATGATGTTGTATTCGTCCATCATCCAGCCCATGATCATCGAGTTGGTGTAGACATCCGGGGCCAGAATATCCACATCGGGGCCGATGAAGTCGGCGATCGCATCAATGTATCCCCGGCTTAACCGCTCCAACTCCATCCGGGATAGCGCTTTAGGATTCACCGTAATGCCGCCCTTGGCTCCGCCAAACGGTAGTCCCAGGGCTGCACACTTAAACGTCATCCAGAACGCCAGGGATTGCACTTCATCCATCGAAACCTTGGGATGATAGCGAACCCCCCCCTTTCCTGGGCCGCGTGTATCGTCATAGCGCACTCGATAGCCTTGAAACACCTGCAGGGAACCGTCATCCATCCGCACCGGGATCGACACACTCAGGCTGGTTTGAGGAAATTTCAAAGACTCGATCGCATCCTCTGAAATGGACGTGTATTTGAGAGCTTGTTCAAGTCGTTGACTGGCATCCAGTAATAAAGAATCGTTTGTCATGGTGCACCGTTGCTTGTCTGTAAACATTAGGGTCGAACGCCTCAGCCCCGCATCGGCAGTCCTGGCAGATGTAAATGCTGAAGCACAGGTTTTAACAGGTCAACTATCCAAAGAGAACAACTGATATACAGATTTAGATGTAAATTTCAGTATCATAAGATACTATTTACTTTCTTCTAGCATGACCGATCCACGCAGAATTCTGCAGGAAATCTTTCCTAAACGACATAAAACGACATAATTTCCAGTAGACTGTCCAGCAAGTACCGCCTCCTATGCGTTTAGAGTCCGGAAAGTCATGGGTGAACCTACTCAAGCCTCTACATCCCCAGCCTCAGGGACGACAGATCTTGCTTTGGGAGGCATTCCCATTCCAGAAGACTGGGGCGGAGACGGTCGCGGGCGGATGAATTTGTCTGGGCGATGTACGGCGATTTCTTTAGAGTACGTTCCTCGTCAGTATCAGTATTTCGATACCCAGTGCATTCCTGAACAAGCATGGCAAATTCCTGGCATCCCCCAGCAGCCGGTAGCCGCAACTCGCCGCTTGCTCTCCTGGCATGACAATGGTGCATCCACGGCTAAGGTTTTGCTGCCATCTCAATTTGAAATTCCGGCAGGCCGATTTACAGCCGATCTGGAGGTTTTTGTGCTCAGGGGGGCAATTCAGATGGGAGAGTGGAAACTTGGCAAGCACTGTTACTTTTTCATTCCAGCAGGAGTTAGGGTTGGCCCCTGGAAAGTTCTAGATGGTGAGATGGCAGAAATTTTATGGATGGAGAACAACCGTCTTCAGTATCAGGATTTGCCGAATCACCCGGAGGCCAGAATGAGTGAGTTTATTCCTGTGTTAGACAGCAAATTGCTCCCTTGGGGCAAGACGGACACGACGCAGTTTATTGAATCGAACAAGAAGTGGCTGAGAAAAGCGGCGAACGGTGGGGGAGTGTGGCTCCTCGCGATCTTGCCCCACTATGACGGAAGGCAAGCAATGATCCAGTCCTATAACGAAGAAGCCTACTGCTTGGCGGGATGCTGCGACATTGGTAACTACCGATTTGTTAAGGATCACTTTGGTTATGTTCCCAGCTTTACCAAGTCTCTCAGACACATCTCAGAAGACGGCTGTTTATTCTTTATCCGAGTTGATAGAGATTTATCCCAATCTGGAACTGTTTTGTCCTATGCCGATTAACTCAAAACTCAGCACTCAAACCTGAAAACTCTATCCCATCGCCTTTGCTCATTTCTCAGGGCCTGTGGTCTAATGTCCCTAGTCCTTCCATCATTCAACTGCATGAACAAAGTTGTTGAAGTATTACCGGACAAAGAAGCCTTAATCCAACGATCGCTGGAATTGGTGCTTACCAAAATGCAGGCGGCGATCGCTCAGCGGGGACTCTGCACGATCGCGTTATCGGGAGGCAGTACTCCCAAACCCCTATACGAAAAAATTGCTCAACAAAATCTGCCCTGGGACAAAATTCATGTGTTTTGGGGAGATGAACGCTACGTTCCTCCCACCCATCCCGACAGCAACGAGGGGATGGCGCGACAAGCCTGGTTGGATCAAGTTCCGATTCCGCTCAGCAATATTCACCCCATGCCAACCGGGTCAGGCGATCCCGCCCAGGATGCCAACCAGCATGAAGCCGATTTACAGGCATTCTTCCAGACCCAACCGGGTGAATTTCCAACTCTGGACATTATTCTTCTGGGCATGGGAGATGATGGCCACACGGCTTCTCTATTCCCTCATACCGATGCTTTACAGGTGCGCGATCGCCTGATTACCGTGGGCAATAAAGACGGACAACCCCGGCTGACATTTACGGCTCCTCTGATCAATCAAGCTCGGACGGTCATCTTTGTGGTGGCTGGAGCCAGTAAGCGTCCCGCTCTTGCTCAAGTGTTTGCCGATGTTGCAGACAACAGCCAGTATCCCTCACGCCTAATCCAGCCGCAGGGAGAGCTTTGGTGGCTGTTGGATCAGGCGGCAGGAGAAGGGATGCAGGGGTAGGGGGATGTCATTGGTCATTGGTCATTGGTCATTCGTCCTTCGCAAAAGACAAAGGACAAACAACTTCAAACTGGACACAGTTGAAGGTTAAAGATTCGCCTATGATGGTGCTGAGTGAAGGAATGAGTCTATGATTGTCTGCCCTAATTGCAATCATCAAAACCCTGATGGTGCGGTTCAGTGTGAGGCCTGTTATACCCCTCTGCCTGCAAC
>JBBIQC010000084.1:0-11340 GCA_037442585.1 Oscillatoriales cyanobacterium bin_317 | reverse complement strand
AGGGCGATCGGCGATCGGTGCTGGTGGTGGATGATAAGGATTTCAATCGCACCGTGATTACCGATTTGCTGCAACCATTAGGATTCACTGTATTTGAGGCGGCAAATGGACAGGCAGGTCTAAACCAGGCACTGGAGCAAAAACCAGATGTGGTGTTGGTCGATCTGGTGATGCCACTCATGGATGGGTTTGAAATGGCACGTCGGCTGAGGCGCATTCCCGCGTTAAAAGATGTGATTGTACTGGCCATTTCAGCAAGTGTATTGGAATTTGACCAGCGCCTGAGCCAGGAAGCCTATTGCAATGATTTCCTGCCTAAGCCAGTGCACGAAGCGGCCTTACTGGAAAAGCTACAAGTTTACTTAGGGTTGGAATGGATTTATGAGCCAGAGCCGCAGGGAGCCACAGCCCCAGGGAAGTACGGAGAAATTCACGTCCCGACTACTCTCTCTGCCCCACTCCCCACCTCCTGCATTCCCGCCGCCCAGGATCTCACTACATTATTAAATCTTGCTCTGATGGGAGACTTGAAGGGAATTGTGGAGCAAATCGATCGCTTAGAGCAACTGGAACCGCAGCAAGCGCCCTTTGCCTCCCAGCTACGACAACTGGCTAAAAGCTTCAAGGGGAAACAGGTAATTGAATTGATCAAACGTTATCAGGCACAGGCATGAGTCAAGATATGGCAGAGAAGGGAACTATTCTGGTTGTGGATGACACCCCCACGAATCTGGAAGTATTATTTGATTTTTTGAATAATGCTGGTTTTAGAGTCCTGTTTGCTGAAGATGGTGAAAGCGCACTGGACAAAGCCCATTACGCCAGCCCCAATTTGATTTTGCTGGACATTCTGATGCCAGGAATGGATGGCTTTGAAACCTGCCGTCGGCTCAAGGAAAGTGAGGCCACAAAGTCGATTCCGGTGATTTTTCTGACCGCTTTGACGGATACCGTTGATAAGGTCAAAGGGTTTTCCCTGGGGGCAGTTGATTTTATTACCAAACCGCTGCAGTACGAAGAGGTGCTTGCCCGTGTCGAAACCCATTTGCGAATTCAGGCACTGACCAGACAACTGCAAGAGCAGAACCACCGTTTAGAACATGAGGTGCAGGAGCGGAAACAGGCAGAAGTAGCCCTACAACGACAGAATCAACGATCGCAACTCTTTGCCGAGGTCACGCTCAAGATTCGCCAGTCTCTGCAGCTGGATGAGATTTTGCAAACCACGGTGACAGAGGTACAAAGAATTCTCCAGTCCGATCGCGTGTTGATCTATCGTCTCTGGCCCAATGGCACGGGCAGCGGTGTAGCAGAAGCCGTGCAACCTGGCTTACCACAGGTGATGGAATACATCTTTCCAGAAGAAATTTTCCCAGAAGAAATAAAACAAAAATACCGCCAGGGACGGATGCGGCAGGTGGAGGATGTAGAGCACGATCGTCAAATTTCTTCCTGCCTGGTAGAATTTTTGCAGCGATTTTGGGTGAGGGCAAAACTGGTTGTGCCGATTCTGACCAACAAAGAACTATGGGGTCTGCTGATTGCCCATCAATGCTCTGGCCCTCGTGAGTGGACATCCTTTGAGGGGGAATTCATGCAGCAACTGGCCGATCAGATTGGAATTGCACTTACCCAGGCGCAGTTGCTCGATCAGGAGGTGCGCCAGCGGCAGGAACTGGCTCGTTCCAATGCGGAACTTCAGCAGTTTGCCTACATTGCCTCCCATGACTTACAGGAACCGCTGCGCATGGTGACCAGCTACCTGCAACTATTGGAGCGTCGCTACCAGGGAAAACTGGACTCGGATGCGGATGACTTTATTCACTACGCCGTTGATGGGGCCATGCGAATGCGAGCCTTGATCAACGATCTGCTGGCCTATTCTCGGATTGGCACCCGGGGATCTCCCTTCCAGTTAACAAGCTGTAATGCAGCGATCGCTCATGCGATCACCAACCTCAAAGTTGCGATTGAAGAAAGCAAAGCTGTGGTCACATACCAGGATTTACCTGATCTGTGGGCAGACCCGACTCAACTCACCCAACTCTTCCAGAACTTGATCAGCAATGCCGTCAAGTTTTGTAGGGAAGCCCCCCCCCAGGTGTGGATTCAGGCCAGTCGTGAAGATGACACCTGGCTGTTTTCAGTACAGGACAATGGGATTGGCATCGATCCCCAGTATGCCGAACGAATTTTTGTGATCTTTCAGCGGTTGAATAATCGGGTAGATTACGCTGGTACTGGGATTGGACTGGCTGTTTGTAAAAAGATTGTGGAGCGGCATGGGGGCAAAATTTGGGTGCAATCTGAATTGGGCCAAGGAGCAACATTCTACTTCACGATTCCAGACGGAGGAAAAGCCTAGTTGTGAGTTCCATGAATGTTGTCAAAACAGTTGAAATTTTACTGGTAGAAGATAACCCAGGCGATATCCGGCTGACCCAGGAAGTCCTGAAGGAAGGCAAGATTCACAATCACCTGAATGTGGTAGTGGATGGGGAGCAGGCGATCGCATTTTTGCACCACATTGAACCTTACAGCCATGCCCCACTCCCTGACTTAATTCTGCTGGATCTGAACCTACCCCGCCGCAATGGGCTGGAAGTGCTGCGGATGATTAAAACCAATGACATGCTGAAGCATATTCCAGTTGTTATTTTTACCACCTCTGAGGCCGAGGAAGATATTATGAGCGCTTACAATCTCTATGCCAATTGCTACATCACAAAACCGATGGATCTGGAACAATTTATCACCAGCGTCAAATCTATTGAGGACTTCTGGTTAACCATCGTCAAACTGCCTTAGGAATAAGAGATGGAGAATCATCCCCCCATTCACGTTTTGCTCATTGAAGACAATCCTGGCGATCGCCGCTTACTGCAAGAGTTGCTGCGGGACGTGGCCTCTGTCCAGATTCAGCTCGATTATGCGAATTCCCTGAGCCAGGGTTTGTACCATCTGGCTGAGAATCACTTCGATGTCGTTCTTTTAGATCTCTTCCTACCGGATAGTCAGGGATTTGAAACCTTTACCCAGTTTCATCAACAAGCGCGAGGCGTGCCCGTTGTGGTGACAACGGGCTTGAATGACGAAACATTGGCCCTGAAAGCGGTGCAAGAAGGAGCGCAGGATTATCTGGTCAAAGGACAAATTACGGGTGAGTTACTGGTGCGTTCTATTCGCTACGCGATCGAACGGAGTCGAGCAGAACAACAGATCCGGGAACAAGCCGCTCTGCTGGATATTGCCACCGATGCGATCCTGGTGCGGGATTTAGAGAACCGAATTTTATTTTGGAATAAAGGCGCTGAGCGGCTCTATGGCTGGAGTTCAGAAGAAGCTTTGGGGCAGACCACAACTCAGTTATTGTATCAAGGCATTTCTCCCCAGATGCAAGCAGCACAGAAGACCCTCATAGCGAAAGGGGAATGGCAGGGCGAGCTACATCAGATTACTAAAACAGGGCGAGAGATCACGGTTGAAAGCCGTTGGACTCTCGTGCGTAATGATGATCAAATCCCTAAATCCATCCTGATTGTCAGCACCGATATCACTGAGAAAAAGCAGCTTGAAGCTCAGTTTCTGCAAGCTCAACGGCTGGAAAGTATTGGCACTCTTGCCAGTGGCATTGCCCATGACTTGAACAATATCCTGACTCCAGTGCTGGCAACGGCTCAACTGTTGCAAATGAAACTGACCAACCTGGATGCTAGAAGCCAACAAATGCTGCAAGTACTAGAAGCCAATGCCAGACGAGGTGCAGAACTGGTCAAGCAGGTGCTATCTTTTGCGCGGGGAATTGAGGGAAAGCAGACGATTTTACAAACGAAACATTTAATTCGAGAAATCCAGCAGATTGCCAGGGAAACGTTTCCCAAGTCCATTCAAGTTTGGATAGAGGTTGCCGAAGACCTGTGGACAGTGACTGGAAATGCCACTCAACTGCATCAGGTGTTGATGAATCTCTGTGTTAATGCCCGTGATGCTATGCCCTTTGGAGGCACGTTGAAGATCCTGGCAGAGAACGTGACGATCGATGAAAATGATGCGCGAATCAATCTGGAGGCACGAGAGGGAAATTACATTAGCATCACCATTTCTGACACCGGAGTTGGTATTCCCAGTGAGATTCGCGATCGCATTTTTGAACCATTTTTCACAACCAAAGAGATTGGTAAAGGAACAGGGTTGGGACTTTCGACGGTAGTTGGTATTATCAAAAGTCATCGTGGCTTCATTACAGTCAACAGTGCAGTGGGTGAGGGAACCCAGTTCAAGATTTTCTTGCCTGCGGTGATGACAATTAATCCTCTGGATGCCAATACGGCAGGGACGATCGCAGGGGGAAATGAATTGATCCTGGTAGTCGATGATGAGGCTGCCATTCGTGAGGTGACACGAGCCGCATTAGAAACGTATGGGTATGGGGTTCTTACAGCCCAAGATGGACTGGATGCAATTTCGATCTACGTTCAGCACAAAAATGACATTAGTCTGGCACTCATTGATATGATGATGCCATCAATGGATGGGTTAACAACCATCCGTACCTTACGAAAAATCAATCCCGACATCAAAATTATTGCCGTGAGTGGACTGCTCTCCAATTACCAATCTACTGACCTTGCTTTATCCGAAGTTGATGCCTGCTTGCAAAAACCCTATACTATTGAGGCATTAATCCAGGAAATCCACGGAATTTTAGAGGTAAAATCGTGGGTAAACGCTGTAGAGAATTACTGATCAATTAGCCTGCATTATTGATGAGCAGTAGAAGGCGGACAGACTTGCCTGAGGCGGTCGGCTTGAATGCCCAACTTCAGTTCTTTGATTTGCTGTTCACTGTCTGCTCCCCGTTTGACAGAGAACGAGTCATAGAGCACCTGTGGCGGCAACTCCAAATCAGCCAGTTGTTTGGCATCTGTGAACTCATTAGGATTGCTATATTTTATGCACGATAGGGATGATCAGAAGACATGCGCCCCTGATCAACACTGACCTGGTAATAACCGGTTGCGGGAATATTTTTCAAATCGAACGTTTCACCGTTTCTGACTCGCCAGATTTTATAATTGGAAAAACTGATGGGCCTTTGCGGCTCACAGACTTCGGGTTGATGGTCGCCAAGAATAAAATACACTGAACCTTTTTCATCGTTTGTTATGACCTGAGCGATGCCCTGTTGATTAATCAACAGGGATGTTTTTTCATCAATGCCGATCGCTAAGGCACGATCGCTATCGCCATCCCTCAGTAAACGAGCCACAAACGTCATTGCTCTGCCCATTCTATCTTTTTGATAAAAGTGGGTGTCCACAACCGTTCCTTTAAGGGCTGCCCACTGGAATAAGTTGTCAGTAAAGAAGATATCTTCGTAGGGATTGGCGAGGGCATCAGCAGAGGTAACATCGACATTCGGGCAAGCATTGAAAATCCATTCTCCCTGAATCATCGCTCCCGCGCTGGTTCCCCCGATGCCTCCTCCTCTAGCCTGAACGGATTGAATGGCAGAATCAATCGCCGTTTCCTTAAAGTTGCGGGCATACTTGCATTGATCACCACCAGCGAAAAAGACGACTTCGGCTTTCCGAATTGCCTCCGCGATCGCGGCCTGTTCAGCCTCCTGGCGAGCCGGATTGCTAAAGACAAAGGTTTCGATCGAGTCCACTCCTTTCAGTTGCTGCTGTGGGTCAGTAACGAGTTTGTTATATCCGTAGAAGTATCCATCCAGCTTTGGCAATTCACCCCTAGTGCTCCAAGCTTCTTGATCATTCTCTTTGAGAAAGCGAAGCACGACTAAATCAACGGTTTTTGAGCAGTTCTGACAACCTCGAACTTGGTCAACCATCCATTGAATCGCCTGGTCAACGTCTGTGCCGCCACCCCCCAAGTCATAAGCTGGTCCCACCAGTTGAGGTTTCACATCCTCAGCGTTGCCATCTAATTGATGCCAGGCTTCAGCCCAGGCAGACCTGGGAAAAAGGGTAAGCAACAGGCAAAAAAGTGCAACAGCCAACATCAGAAAAATGATACGTAGGGTTTCTTTTGAAACCTCCCACACAGATAGGTTCATCACAACTAACCTCCCCGTTCGTCAATTTACGATTTGCTGGGAATATAGCGGTTCCCACTTGCATTCAGTACATTCTCCTTCCTGACTCCCTTGACTTCCTAAGGAGGCAGCTACAATAAGTTTATCAACGAAATTGATGCTTGAGATGTGCTCCTGTAATTGATTAGATGATGAGATCTAATCTTGGCAAGCCCTTTGGGCATCGCACGATTACAGTCAGGGCTATTGAATGTACTCCACATACAATTTGGCTATCGACCCAGGGGTGAGCCAAAGGTAGTTGGTACCGGTCTGGTTTTGACTGAAGCGCAATTTCACTTGAGTTGTCCCAGCCTTGTTGATGGCAGCTAACCCTTCAGGGTTGAAAGGCTCAGAATTTTGGCTGCCAGAAGTAAACGGCGCGAATTTCGCCACGCTACTTGCTGTTGCCGGAGTTGACCAGTCGCCAGCTTGAACGGCACAGTCAGCGAAACAGCCACGCTGGACATCTACGACCAACTGATTGCCAGCCGGATCAGCCCAGGGATTGCCATAGCTTGAGCGAGGTGTCACCGCCAAATAAGCCTTGGCAATCGTTGCTGTATCGGGGATTGAGGAAGTATCAAACGACAGGACGGTGCGATTAAACTTGCCATCGGCTCCCCGACCAATTGCCAACCCCAACGAACCTTCATATTGGCCGACAGCGGCAGAACTGCCGTCAGCGTTGGCTTTGACGTAACCGTCTTGGGGGTCATCATTGCTGAAAGTGGCGCGGCTAGTTGGCCCTCCACCGTTGACGGTGACGGAAACTGGCTCGGAAGTCACTGCAGTGCCTGCCGCATCATAAGCTTTCGCCACCAACTTGTGGCTGCCTTTCTCGACAGTGGACGTATCCCAGGAATAGGTAAAGGGAGCCGTAGTATCCTCCCCAAGCAGGTTGCCGTCGGCAGAGAACGCGACTCGCTGTACTGGACCGGTGGCGGCGACTTCAATCGGAACGCTGCCGCTGACAGCCATCCCCTCGGTGGGAGAGGTAATCTTAACGCTCAGAGGGGTAGGGGAAATCAGCCCCCAAAACTGACTGATGTAATAGCTAGAGCAGATATCCTTATCCAGGATAAAAGCTCCCGGTTTACCGCACTGCTTCTCGCCTGTTCCAGGATCGATAGGAGTTCCGTGAGCCATGCCAGTAATGGTATAGGTCTCGACGAGAGCTTTGCCGCTGGCATCCTGGTAAACTTTGTGAGGATAGCCCGCGATAGTCTCCCCTGGTGGGTTGTCGGGAATCTGATCGATGCTGTGAACATTGGTCCATTGCTTGAGGCTTTCCGTCAGATTAGACATCTTGACGGTAGAATCTGCATCGCCATGCCAGATCGAGACGATCGGCCAGGGTCCCTGGTATCCGCTGTAGGCTTGGCGAACCTTATCCCCCCACTGGTCGGGGTTGAGGGTTTTCCCTGGGTTCATGCAGTTGAAGGCATCGGACACGCTAGTCGCGCACTTATAGGGAATTCCGGCGACGATCGCTCCGCCGGCAAAGACATCGGGATAGGTGGCTAACATGACTGAAGCCATGGCTCCCCCCGCCGACAGCCCCGTGACATAAACACGCCTGGTCGCAATTGGGTAATCGGACTTCATCTTGTCTACCATCTGCTTGATGGACAGAGCTTCGCCTTGATCGCGCTGGATATCGCCTGACTCGAACCAGTTGAAGCACCTGTTAGAGTTGTTGGTGTCCTTTTGCTCCGGTAGCAGCAGGGCGAACTGGTACTGATCCGCTAACTTGACCCAGCCGGTTTCGTCGTCATAGTTCGCTGCCGATTGGATACAGCCATGCAGGGCGACTACCAGCGGCGCGGAAGCAGGTAAATTTGAAGGCACGTACCGGTACATACGCAGGTTGCCCGGATTGGAGCCAAAATTACTGACCTCAGTCAAAGCCCAAGCCGCATCTGGCATCAGAACGAGGGTTGCTATCATGATCAAGACAGCTAAGAGTTTTGCCGCCAGGGAGCAGCACATTCCCTTCAACCAGGACAGCGATCGGGCAATCCGATGGTAATTGGTTTTCATGTTTTCTTAACTCCTTGTGTGAAGGGTTGAAAGACCACTTCTAGATACAGGGGAGAAAGAACGAATGTCACTGGAATAAGCTACTCAGATCTCCGGAGTCCGCTACTTTCTCAGCCCTCTAATCCAACACCGTCTTCGATCCAGATGGATACCGTGCCACCATCGGCGAGGAAATCCGCCCAGCCGTTAGAGTCTGTCCACAGCCCTGCCGCTTTATCGCCGTAAAGGTCATAGCGCTGACGAACCACTCCAAAACCGCGATCGGTTAGCTTGAGGGTTGCCAGATGGTAAAAGCGTTTGTTGAAGCGTCCGGTATTCATCCGAATCGCTTTGACCGCTCCGTAGGCCGTGTTGATGACGACCGCCATCGCTCCTTTCGCACCGGGGACAAACCCCATCCGTACCCATCCAGCAACGTTGCGATCGGCGTAGTATCGTTCTTCTCCCAGGGCAAATTGCTTCCTCAATTTCAGCAGCAGATCCAGGTATTCTCTGCCAGGTTTCTGCGCCCGGTGCCAGAGGTTACCATTTTCAACCCAGTCGAGGGAGCCGTAATAATCCGGAAAGAAGATACAGGGATACCCCTTGTCCCGCAACAGGATAAAGGCATAGGCCAGGGGCTTGAACCACTCCTCGACGTGGGAATTAAAGCCTCTGCCGTACTCGTAGTCGTGGTTTTCGACATAGGTAACCGCCAGGGCTGGTTGTTCTGCCATTAACGTTCCCTGGTTGAGCGTGCGCAGGTCAAAGCCTTCTCCCATACGACTGGCATCTCTGAATTTGAAGTAAAGGGGAAAGTCAAACAGGGTGATGGGCTGCGGATACTTGCCCTCAGCCGTGACGCGGGTAATGTAAGCGTGCAGGGGTTCTGTGGAGCCGGCAATGTATTCAGCCACGGCAAACAAGTTTCTGCCTGTCTGCCAGCGCACATGCCCCAACCATTCCCGCATGTAGTCGGCACTGATGTGTTTGACGGCATCCAACCTGACTCCATCCAGGTCAAGTTCTTTAGCTAACCAGGTGCCCCAATACTTCATCTCTTCCCGCACATCGTACCGACCGTAGTCGAAATCACAACCAGTGAGATAGTCGTAGTTTCCCTTCTCGGTGGATACCCAGGACTCAAAACTCTTATCAGCGGGGATGTAACCTAATTCGTTATACAGGAATCGATAAATGTATTTGTCCTGGGGATCCTGGAACACATTGCCGTTCTGGCGAATTGCGGCAGTTGCATCGACGCTATCAAAGTGTTTGGCCCGCCACTGGAAGCTGGAATAGTGGCCTCCCCGTTCAGGGTGATCGAACTTCGTGTAGGCCTTAATTTCGATCACTCCTCGTTCAAATCCGTCCCCCCAGCGTTCGATATTACGGTTGTCTTTTTCCACCCGAATGGCCTGCCAGTAGTCGTCTTCCTGTCCTCCCATCTTGTGGTTGAGTACGACATCGGCATACACCTGAATGGGTTTTTGAGTTCCATCACCGTGTAGCGATCGCACCGCCTCGATCAACTCTGACTTAGTGCCGTATTTGGTTCTGGAGTTGGTTTCCCCAGCAGGGAGAAATTCACCCAGGTCGAAGTGATCGTAAACATCGTAGCCCACACTATTGCTGCGGTTAAAGGCTGCTTTGTAGGCGGGAGGAATCCAGATGGCATTAATACCAATAGTTCTGAAATGATCGGCTTCATCTCTGAGAAATTGCCACAGGCTGCGGTTACGGCTCTCCGGAAAATCTGATCTGAGGAACCAGTGAAAGCCTTGCAGCATGACACTGTTAATGTTGGCGGACATATGACACCTCGTTGGTTGCGTCCTGGTCGGGTTCTTTTTGGCGATCTCTGATCAAAGGGCAAATAGCGATCGCACACCCCATGATGTTCTTGCTTGGTTTGGGGAGGTGAGCGGTTGTGTTTAGAAGCTCAAAACCCTGACATCCACCGTCTGCTTAACAAACTTGTTCTTGGGGGTAGGTGAGCGATCGCGTTTAGAAGCTGTTTGCTGTTTGAAAGAAACTTTGATCTCGCCTGCTCCTATGGATCAGCAGAATATAAGAAATCTAAATCAACACTCGTTGGAGTCACTTTCTTAACCCTAAAGATAATGTAGTTTCCTTCCTCCCCTTGTTGTGCGAGAGAAACATAGGTATGTCCCACAACGACTGGAACTCCAAATCGGGTATATCCGCTGGTCGGAGTTTTGACTTTATGCAATGGCAAATTCACATCACCAAGTTCTCCTGTAACATCTTTTACACCGCGTTGCTTGAGATTATTAGCCCAGAACTTTGTGGATGAAGCTGAGAAGTATAAGTCACCACCTGTAAGTTGACCTCGGCTGCGAGTGGAGAAATCATAACTGTCTTTATCCTTCAAGGTGACTTTGACCGTGCGGAGTGGGCTAGGTTCTCCATATTGAAGATTGATGACTTTTGCCTTGCCAGTTTCGTAAATTGTCACCACGCATAGATTGTCATATTCATCAGAGACACCTATGGAACAATCGGCATCATTGCCTCCCAATTTGGTCACAATGGTTTTAGCCGTATCCGAATGGGCAGCGACGAGCACAACTTGACCTGCATAATCGGCTAAGATGCGATTGCGCACCTGGTCAACATTAGAATACTCATATTCGATCAGCTTAACGGATGGGTCTTGAGAACTGAGAATCTTAAACGCTGGTTCTACCGTTTGCCGAGAGCGTTGAGTGTTAGAGGCAAAGATTCCCTTTACACCTGCTTTTTCGACAACATGGTATAAATTTTGAGCACGCACTCGACCCTCCGGAGTGAGGGAATCGTTTGCTGGTCTATCAGCATGACGCACCAGCAAAACGGTCGTAATCTGGCTATTCGCTGGACTGGCAGAGAGGGAAAAATTGGCAACCAGAGACAACCCTCCTAAAACGATTCCGCTTAAGATCAATCGTCGTAAGGGTCTGAGCATCTTTCTTTTCATTGTGTTCTCCCTGACTCTTTATTTCATGGAGTAATCCATAGAGAATCAGCGATCGCCTACTTGGGCTGAATAAATTCAACTTTTGTCCAATGCAGAATTTTTGGACTACGCACTCATCCTGAACAGACCGCAAAGGGAAGGCGATCGCTGACTGATAGAGATGAAACCGCATTGCTGCTGATCCATCGCAACAGTAAACCGATTCACATCGAATAAGATGAGCAATGATGTTGCCATTATGGAA
>JBBIQC010000083.1:5603-11365 GCA_037442585.1 Oscillatoriales cyanobacterium bin_317 | reverse complement strand
TCCACAATTGCTTCTGTCGTTCTTCCTCACCGATTTGATCGTACAGTTCCAGCGTCCGTTGATAAGCTTTGCGGGATGCCTCGTATTGCTGTGTTTCCAGATACACACCAGCTAAGCGGTCAACTGGCGCAGGTAGTTCAGCAGCGTTGTCTTGCCTGTGCCGCCCATCCCCTGCACCAGCAAGACGCTATGCCGCAGCAGCGATTTCTCAATCTTGAGAATCTCCAGATCTCGTCCCACAAACCCATAGGTTGGCTCCGGGAAGCGGTACTGCCGCTCCAGCGCCTCATAGGTGCCGGGACGCAGCAACACCAGATTCACGGGCAACCGGGAATTTTCCAGCGCCTGCATCAACGGTCGGGAGGTGGTGCGATAGTTCAGATCGTCCTCTTCCCTCGGTCGCGCCGTCACCAGCAGCACATTTAATGTGGGCGACTGGGGCAGCGTAGCCATCACGGGAGCCTGCCAGTTGCGCCGCCGAATCATCTGGATTGGGTATTTATCTCCTCTTCCTAACTCTCACTCATTGGATTCATCCGCTGGGGTGATCTTTTGATGGAAAGAAAAGGTATACTGGAAGTATAAAAATCGTTCATCTCCAGGCTTGGTCACAAAATAACTGATCGTAGATAGCAAGGAGACGGAAGTAGGGAATTTTCCCGAAGGAACGCGCCTTCACATTCATCGCAACATCTGGAGGCGAATCCTATGAAACTTTTATACCGTGGCGTTAGCTACAATTATGCTCCTGCAACCGTTGAAACAGTTCCAACGGGTCTAGCTGGCAAGTATCGGGGAGCGGCAGTGAATTTCCGCACTGCAACTCAACCCATTGCCACCCATCCTGCACTGGAACTCATCTATCGTGGAGTTCGTTACCAAACGGGAGTTGCAGATTCAGCAACGGTTCCTCAAACTGCAACGGCTAGAGAACCGTATGAATTGATTTATCGCGGAGTTCGTTATCAAGGTGGAACTCCCAAAGCAGTTGCTGCCAAAGCAGAAACCGTCACGGAAACCTGCCGTCAACTGATTCGGCGCGATCGCTTGCATACTGAAAAGCGAGAACTCTCGGTATTAGGGCGTTTTGCTCAAGCTGTTGAAGCTCCAGAAACCGCTTGGTCAGCTTACGATCTGTATGAACCGGCGGCCAGCTAAGGTAATTCCCTCGTTGGGGCGTATGGTTGTATGCCCTGAAGAAGAGGCACCAATTTCAGTTAAACTGAGACAATTTTGGGGAGTGTCATATAGCACTCCCCTTTTGTTGTGAATGGGGGATTAGGGAATCGGATGAGGTGGATAAGTTGCTGGATTTGCCTCACAACAGACATAGTTGGATATGGATGAATCTCAGCGATCGGTGAAGCGAAACAAGTTTGGGGGCTGAAATATGTCTATGATGCCGATACGATGAAGACACTACGCCAATTTCTTGAGCGAGAGATTGAGGCTCGATTTCCTCCAGCCCAATTGCTCTATTGGACGTAGCCGATTCTGGTGGTGTAGAGGTTGCTGATGCAAAAGCAGGTAATTCAGTGGTTGAGGAGTGATCTTGCCGTCCTCTGGTTTCTCGCATTGCTGAAGTTAATACTGCATTTTGCAACCAATGGGCAATATGGCTACCATTTGGACGAGCTATATTACATGGCTTGTGGAGATAGATTGGATTGGGGCTATGCAGAGTTGCCTCCCCTGGTTGCAGTCGTCGCCCACTTCAGTCGATCGCTGATGGGTGATTCCCTATTTTCAATTCGATTTTTTCCAGCGATCGCAGGAGCATTGCTGGTCATTCTCACTGGCTTAATCGCTCGCGAATTGGGTGGAGGACGCTTTGCTCAATATCTGGCGGCGCTGTTAGTGGTGGTATCGCCTTACTTTTTGGCGATGCATACGATACTAACCATGAATGCCTTTGAGCCACTGATCTGGACTTTATGTAGTTATCTAATTCTAATTTGCATCAAATACCGCAGACCCCGGTTATGGCTACTCATTGGGGTTGTGATTGGCATTGGTTTGCTGAATAAGTTTTCCATGATCTTCTTTGCTTTGAGTACCGTGGTAGGGCTATGGATCACACAGCGACAGGTGCTTTCAAAGAAATGGTTCTGGTTGGGAGGAGTGATTGCGATCGCTCTGTTTATTCCTACTCTCATCTGGCAGGCTCAACATGGCTGGCCGTTTCTAGAGCAACAAAATGCCGCAAATCTGTATAGCAAAAAGCCATTCCCCGATTCAATCATTGATCTGTTGGTGCAACCTATCTTAATGATGCATCTGTTAGCTCTGCCCATTTGGCTGGCTGGGCTTTATTTTTATCTACTGTCTAAAGAGGGCAAACCCTATCGCCTGTTTGGTTGGATCTTTGTGATTACGTATGGGTTGTTTCTGTTGTTGCAAGGCAAGTCCTATTACTTGGCTCCGCTTTACCCGATGCTGTTTGCCAGTGGGGCGATCGTGGTTGAGCAGTGGGTCAGGGGCCAGCGGCTATTCAAGGCGATCATCCCCGGAGTGTTGCTGTCCAGCGCCATCCTGATGATGCCTATGACGCTGCCTGTGTTACCCATGCAGACTTTATTACAAATTTCGAGCTATTACTCATCCATCTATTCCCTGCCCGATCGCTCCGATGCAACATTAACGGCTCAAGAAGCACCGTTACTTTTCAGAGACATGCTGGGTTGGGAAGATAGAGTGGCCGAGGTTAGCCAGATTTATCATCAGTTACCTGCCAGCGAACAGGCTCAAACGGCGATCCTGTCCTGGGAGTACCATGATGCTGCAGCGATCGATTTCTACGGCCCTCGCTATGGTTTACCGAAAGGCATTAGTGGTGCCCATACCTTTTATTTTTGGGGCTATCGGCATTATTCGGGGGAACAGGTGATTAGTTTGGGGGGCGATCGCAATTACCTCCAGCAACTCTTCAACCAGGTTGAGCAGGTGGGTACTGTGACGCACGCCCATGTAGTTGGCCTTAAACGTCACACTCCCATCTATCTGTGCCGGAGGATCAAAGTTCCTTTCAGTCAGAGTTGGCCTGACTTCAAGGCTTATTTTGGCTATCCCTATGGATCGCAAATTGAATAAGTTGAGTAATGGCCCAGTTCTAATCATCCGACTCTGCCGTATAGCCCTTAAGATCGTTATCAAGACAACGGCTTAACAGGCAAGGATCCTTTAATGACAAACCGAGCAGCTTCTAGTTGCAGCCCCAAATTTCTCCCCCAAGGTAGGTAGTCAAGTATGCATCGAAAAATAGTTGGCTTTGCGTTAGGGCTGCTTTCCGCATCATTCATCGGATCGGTAGTTTCCCCGGTAAAAGCGGCTGAGCGTGTCAACTTTAACTATGGCCCGCTAGATTTTTCCGTTTCTGTGCGATCGCTGGCAGCCTTTGCCAAAGACGGGACTGTTAACTCTGACCTGGCTTTTTTAATCAATCGCCTGAAACCAGAACAACGAGAGAAATTTCGCAGCTTTCTGACCTCCCGCTATCAATTCAGCCCCGTCCTGATGGCACAGTTCTTCTACTCATCTTTAGGGGAGCAGTTGCTGATGTACCTGGGAGAACTGATTCAGGCTCCCGCCAATCAAAATGGCTTTTATGGGATTCGGGCTGCACTGATTCAAGCCGCGGCTGATCCCAATGGCTTCAGTGCGATCGGGTTTCTGCAAAAATTTCCCACGAATATCCGGCTGAACACCAGGCGGATCTTGCAGCAGTGGAACCAGATTTCTGCACTGATGCAGGAAACTGAAATCTACATCACCACCTTAAAACAAACCTCTTCAGCCATTAAAGCCACAGAGCCAGCGATCGATTTTGGCAAATTGCCCAACTTGCAAAATCCAGGCCCGTATCAGTACGTTAAGCAAACCAGGACGCTGCAAGATGATAGCCGCCAGCGGCAGTTTATCGTCGATCTTTATCTCCCCAATATGCCCGAAGGAAGCTCCAGCCCCCTGGTTGTCTTCACCAATGGCATTGGCACTCGGTTGGATCTCTATGACTATCTGGCGCAACATCTGGCCTCTTATGGATTTGCGATCGCCATTCCCCAGCACCCTGGTAGTGATGACTTGCAGCAGCAGGCATTCCTCAAGGGGATGTCTAGAGAGATGTTTCAAGCCACTGCCTTTATCGATCGTCCTCTGGATATCACCTATCTGTTGAATGAACTGGAGCGGCTCAACCCTTCTGAATTCAAGAATCAACTCAACCTCGAGCAAGTCGGTATTTTCGGGAATTCCTTTGGGGGGGATACCGCTCTGGCTGTGGCAGGTGCCCGCATGAATTTTCATCAGTTAGCCGCCGATTGTAGTCCCAAAAAGAATCTGGTGAATCTGTCGCTGCTGGTGCAGTGTCAGGCGTTGCAACTACCGCACAAAGACTATAACTTTCGTGATCCACGCATCAAGGCCGCTTCTGTTCTCTTCCCCGGTAGCAACAGTCTGTATGGACAAAGTGGGCTGAGTCAGATCACCATTCCCGTGCTCTGGGGGGCCGTCAGCAAAGATATTTTCAGTTCTCTCGTACTAGAACAATTACCTGGCTTCAATGGGCTACGCACACCGGACAAATATCTGGTAGTGGCCGAAGGGATTGATCACCTGAATCTCAACTTTTATGCCCTGAGAACGCTGAAGACCATGGATCAGGCCAGTGCAGATGCGGTAACCCTCAAGGCACCCGAAGCGGCAAAAGTCTATCTCAAAGCATTGAACCTGGCCTTTTTCCAGGTTTATCTGGCCGATCGCTCCGAATATCGCCCCTACCTCACTGCCTCCTACGCGCAGGCCATCAGTCAGGACTCCTACACTTTCGTGTTTTTGAAATCCTTGACTGGCGTATACTCCGCTAGATAGCCCGGTTTCTGATTCCTTCAAGCTGCCAAAAAACCAAAGTGCTGCAGTCCTTCCAAAATTCCTCCAGCGCAGTGGGCTTGAGCCAGGTAGCGATCGCCATTCGGGTTGGCATAATGCCATTCCAGTAATTCCGGCATGGCATTGCCGACAATAATTCCACGTTCTGGACGGTCTGCAAACATGGCCAGGTCATTCCCGGAGTCACCACAGGCGACCGTTTGGCTGGGGTTGATGCCTAAAGTCTCCCGCAGAAAGGTCATAGCCCGACCTTTATTGGCCTCTCGAGGCAGGATGTCTAAGTCCAGACCACCACTGTAGATTAGTTGCACATCCAATCCTTGTGCCTTGAGCAAGGCTTCCAGTTGGGGAATTACCTCGCCAGCCACTGCTTCTGTTAAAAAATAGCTGACTTTAAAGGGGCGCTGTTCACTGTCGGGCTGAGACGTGAGGTCAGCAAAATGAGCCGCCGTCGCTATGACTAACTCTCGATCCCAATTCTGAGAGAGGCGATCGGCCCATTCAGCATTGGGAGTATCACTGCCCTGCAAATAAACTTCGGTGCCGACGGAGAGAATCAGTGCATCTGGTTCTAGTAAAGGCTTCTCAGTAGTCAATCGGCGATATAGGGTCACTGACCGTCCGGTGGAGTAGACAAGTTGTGAACCGTACTCCTTCCGATGGTAATCCAGTTGGCGGTTCAACTCAGCTAGTGCAGCATCATCCCCCACTAGCGTATTATCAAGGTCTGTTATCAACAAAAATGGGATCATCGGAATCGGTGAAAACACATGCTAAACCACGTCCAGATGGACAACCGGAGTTTCCTACAAAAGAAACTTTAGTTTTGGACTTGTAAAGGCTTAGATAATCATACCTGGCCTGCTTCAAGAGGACAT
>JBBIQC010000083.1:0-5593 GCA_037442585.1 Oscillatoriales cyanobacterium bin_317 | reverse complement strand
AGTTTTTTCCGCAAATCTTTCGCTGCCTGGTTGCCACAATTGAATCACCAAATCTGGATTCTGGCGATCGGTCGGTTGCTCTCTCAAGTCGGCTCTGGATTCACCCTGTTTTATGCGCCGATTTTTTTTGTCAATCATGTGGGAATGTCTGCCACTGCCGTTGGCATTGGTCTAGGTAGTCAGTCTATTTCAGGGGTCATCGGTCGCTTTTTGGGGGGTTCTCTCTCAGATGGCAGCGTTGGACGGAAAAGCACATTGCTGCTATCGGGTCTGGTTTCTGCGATCGCGTCATTTGTGCTGGCCGCTACGCAAACCTTTCCTGTTTTTGTTCTGGGTAATTTATTAATGGGATTGGGGATAGGGTTGTACTGGCCTTCTGCAGAAGCCCTGGTCGCCGATTTATCGACTTCCGAAACTCGCAATGAAGCCTTTGCCCTGAATCGACTTTGTGATGGTTTAGGATTAGGCATTGGTGTCGTCCTGGGTGGACTCCTGCTGGGCACCACTCATGCCTATCGATCGCTATTCGTCATTGATGGGATTTCCTTTCTGGTTCTGGTTCTGGTCGTCTTCTGGGCGATCACGGAAGTCTATCGCTCGCAAGGGCAGCATCGGGGTATGCAGGGATGGGGCGTGGCTCTGCGCGATCGCCTGCTGGTAACCTATTGTGTTGTTAATATCCTATTCACCACCTACATTGTGCAAATCAACAGCACAATGCCGCTCTATTTCACTAATTTCGTCTCCGTCCCTCCGTCTGGTAAAGGCTTTTCTACCCTGACGCTAAGTGCCATTTTGACCTGGCATCTGGTCGCCTGTGTTCTGACTCAGTTACCGATTGCCCGCGCCTTAAATCGATTCACTCATGCCCGCGCCTTGATGCTGTCGGCATTGCTATGGGGATTGGGGTTTGTATTTATCTGGCTCACTGGTGTTGCTCCCGTGTTTCCCCTGGTCTGGGCCGTCATTGCTCTGGGAATTCTGGCTTTGGCTACTGTGACCTATATGCCATCGGCTTCATCCCTCGTCGTAGATCTGGCTCCTGAATCTCTCCGAGGGGTGTATCTGGGGGTGAACTCTCAATGCTGGGCGATCGGTTATTTTATCGGCCCTCCTCTGGGCGGCTGGGCGATGGATCAGGCTCCGTGGATTGCTCACGGCTTCTGGTTGGGATTAACCGCCAGTATTGTGGTGGCGATCGCCATCTTGCAACTCTTGCAACGTCAACTGTGTCGGTAATGGGAGCGAGGTTAACTGCTAGAAAACTAAACGGCCAGAAAGCGTTGAATGACTTCGTTGCTGAGTTCACTGGTGGGGCCTTGAGCGACAATACCGCCTTTTTGCATGGCGTAGTACCAGTCCGCCTGACGAACAAAGTGCAGATGTTGTTCAACCAGCAGCACAGAAATTCCTGTTTCCCGAACGATGCGTTTCACGGCAGCTTCAATCTCCAGGATGATGGAGGGTTGAATGCCTTCGGTGGGTTCATCCAAGACCAGCAGGCGAGGTTGCCCCATGAGGGCACGGGCGATCGCTAGCTGCTGCTGTTGTCCACCACTCAAATCGCCCCCCATCCGGTTCAGCATGGTTTTCAACACGGGAAATAGCTCAAACACCATATCGGAAATTTCCTTATGTTTGGCAATCCCTCCCGGTCGGGCTTCCAATCCCAGCAGCAGATTTTCCTTCACACTCAAACGCGGAATCACCTCCCGGCCTTGTGGCACATAGCCAATTCCCAATTTGGCGCGGCGATCGGGCGATAGATGCGTAATCGATTTGCCGACCAACTCAATATCACCACTGCGGGGACTCAGCAGGCCCATGATAGTTTTCAGCAGCGTGGTTTTGCCCACGCCATTGCGTCCAATCAGGCACACCATCTTACCTGGAGCCACCCCCATTTCCACATCCCGCAGAATGTGGCTCTCCCCGTAATACACATTCAAATCATTGATCTCCAGCATGGGATAAGCAGCGGTTTCTGGATGATCTAATGCAGTAGCTCCGTTGGTTTGACTCATGGAATTTTGGATTTTAGATTTTAGATTTTGGATTGGCAGTTACGAGAATTTTCTTCAAGTGATAGTAATTTCAGAGGTAGATCCGCTTAATGATTGAAGGTTTATGTTAGTCAGGCTCTTTCAATCCAAAATCGCAAATCCAAAATCCAAAATCGCATCACTCAACACTTAAAACTTAGAACTCAAAACTTTCTAAGCTGCCTGGTGATCGGCTTCTTCCCGTCCCAGATAGACCTCGATTACGCGGGGATCGTTCTGAACTTCATCCATGTTGCCTTCGCAGAGGACGGAGCCTTGATGAAGGACGGTGACGGTGCGGGCGATTTGGCGGACGAATTCCATGTCGTGTTCGATGACGATGATGGAATGGCTTTCTGCAAGGGCTAACAGGAGATCTCCGACTTTTTCGGTTTCTTCGTCGGTGAGTCCGGCAACGGGTTCGTCTACCAGCAACAGGTCAGGAGATTGGGCGACGAGCATCCCAATTTCCAACCGCTGTTTTTCACCGTGGGACAGCAGTTCAGCGGGAATGTCGGCTTTCAGGGCCAAGCCGATCGTTTCCAGCAACCCGGCTACAGTGCGTCGCTCTGCGGTAGACGCTTGCCTGAGCAGGGAGTCGAATACATTTTTCTGGCGGCTGCAGGAGAGTTCCAGATTCTCGCGGGGAGTCAGTTTTTGGTACACCCGGGGAGTCTGAAATTTGCGGCCAATACCCATACGAGCAATCTCATGCTCAGAGTAGGGTCGCAGATTTTTACCCTTGAAGTAGACCTCGCCTGCAGTTGGCTTGGTTTTGCCCGTAATCACGTCCATAAATGTGGTTTTTCCGGCTCCATTGGGACCAATCACCACTCGCAATTCGCCCTCATTCATTTTGAAGGTGAGATTGTTGATCGCTTTGAAGCCATCAAAACTAACGGTCAGATTCTCGATCGCCAAGAGTTTCTCGCTCATATTGAACTTCTGGATCCTCTTCAAGACTTGGATAGGTTTCAACTCGCTTCCGGCGACCCAGGAGCGATCGCAGCAGATTCATGCCATCTCCTCGCAACCAGCCCAAAATTCCCATCGGCAGTACCGTCACCACTACCAGGAAGAGCGCCCCCTGGAAGAAGAGCCAGAAGGCCGGGAATTGTTCACTCAATAGGGTTCTGGCAAAGTTGACAATCAGGGTTCCGAGAATAGCCCCAATCAGGGTCGCCCGTCCGCCCAATGCCACCCAGATCACCATCTCGATCGAGAAGGCCACGTCCATTGCTTTAGGGGTGATGATCCCAGATTGGACGGTGTAGAGCGCTCCGGCAATTCCGG
This sequence comes from Oscillatoriales cyanobacterium bin_317, assembly GCA_037442585.1. Classification (GTDB taxonomy): domain Bacteria; phylum Cyanobacteriota; class Cyanobacteriia; order Leptolyngbyales; family Leptolyngbyaceae; genus Leptodesmis. Next base: position 2,258 of record JBBIQC010000083.1, on the reverse strand, counting down.
CTAAGGCGGCGGAGATGGCAAAGACAAAGACTTTATAGCCTGTGGGGTTGTAACCGGAAAACCGCACCCGCGTTTCATCATCCCGAATGGCCACCAGCACTCGTCCGATCCGGCCACTGGTGAGCCAGCGACAGAGGAAGTAGCCGCCCACCAGAAACAGAATGCTCAGGACATAAAATGTCGTCTGCACCCTGGGATCACTGACCTGGATACCGAAAATCGTTGAAGTGTCGGTTTTCAGACCATTGGTGCCATTGATCAGTTTTTGTTGACCGTTGAAGAAGTTGAAAAAGACGATCAATGCGGCCTGGGTCAGGATCGAGAAATAGACCCCGCGAATCCGATTCCGAAACACCAGGTAGCCAAGTACGGCAGCCACCAGGGCAGGAATCAGGACGATCGCCACCAGGGTAAACGGAAAGGAATAAAACGGTTGCCAGAAGGCCGGCAGTTCAGTCACCCCATAGAGAGTAAAGAATTCTGGAATCTGGCCAGGGGGAAGCTGCAATTGCAAATACATGGCCAGGGCATAGCCCCCCAGCGCAAAAAAGATGCCATGCCCCAGACTGAGTAAGCCCGTAAAGCCCCAAATCAGATCAATGCCGAGCGCCGCGATCGCCAGGGCCAAAAAGCGGCCTAACTGGTTAATTCGCACCCCCTGCCCCAGCGCGGCCATCACCGGAGGGACAATAAACAGCAGCAGCGCAGCTACCCCCAGCACGATCGCCGTCTCAAGGAGGAGTGCTTTCCGACGCTTGCGAGCCGCCAAACCGTAAGGAATATCGACCGCTGCATCCACAGTTTCTACCGTCATCTCAGCCCCCTATGCGTCCACCGTGCGACCCTTCTGCGGGAACAATCCAGCAGGACGGAATTGCAGGAAGACAATAATTAACGCAAACACCATTACTTTGGCCATGCTGGCCGTTGCAAAGAACTCGAAAAAGCTTTTCAGAAATGGGCTGAAGGAGACGAATGGCCCCAGGGCATTGGAACCAATCACGTAACTAACCAGGCCGATCGCCCCTGCCGCCACGATACTGCCAACTAACTTGCCAACTCCACCAACAACGACCACCATGAAGGCATCGACAATATACGCCTGTCCCGTATTGGAACTGACAGAGCCAAGGAGGCCCACTGCCACTCCCGCCACTCCGGCCAATCCCGATCCCAACGCAAACGTGAGCGCATCTACCGTTTTTGTGGGAATGCCCAGACAGGCACTCATGCTGCGGTTTTGAGTGACGGCCCGGATGCGGAGTCCCCAGGGCGTTTTGTTCAAGAACCAGTAAATGCCAAATACACAGGCGGCTGTCAGCACAATAATGAACAGGCGGGTGTAAGGCAGTTGATAATCGCCGATCGGCAAACCGCCCCGCAGCCACTTGGGAGCCGTCACGTCCACGCCCTGCGTACCAAACCAGGGTTTCGTCACGGCCAGTTTGAAGGTTTGCCCCAGGACGTTAGAAAAGACCAGGGCAATCAGAACCGATAACAGACCAAGCACGGCGATCGCCCAGCCCCGGATCTGCTCAAAATTGGGACGTTTCGACAGCACCCAGGAGCCGCCAAAGAACAGCAGGCAAAACGTTCCCAGTCCAGCAACAAATTGCCAACTGACACTACGAACAAACTGCTGCAAGATCAGACTCACACCCCAGGTCGCCAGCAACGTTTCTAACGGTCGGCCATGGAGATACCGCACTACCGTTCGTTCCAGCACCAATCCCAGTAATGCCGTCACAATGAAAGCCGCAATCAACGCCAGGAAAATATACAACTCGGATAAAGGAGTCTTTTTCAGCGCATTTTGCACCACAAAGGTTGTGTAAGCGCCAATCATCATGAACTCACCATGAGCCATGTTGATCACACCCATCAACCCAAAGACGATCGCCAGACCCAGTGCCGCCAACAGCAACACTGAGCCAATACTCAGCCCACCAAATACCGATTCCAATAACTGTGTCAACGAATGTTCCCCCCTCAAATAGTTAAGAGTTGAAAGTTAAGAGTTAAAAATTGGATTCTTAACTCTTAACTCTTAACTCCTCATTACTTCCTAGGTCATCTTGTACTTACCACCCTTCGCCGGATCAGACCAGTCGCAGGAGTAGCCTTTGGTGTCTTTGACAAACTGGTTCCAGGGAATCGGTTTTACAGGTTTGTCTGTGGAGTAGACGATTTCAAATAAACCGTCATCTCGCACTTCCCCAATCCGCACGTATTTGGAAATGTGATGGTTGTTTTCCATC
>JBBIQC010000082.1:10567-11449 GCA_037442585.1 Oscillatoriales cyanobacterium bin_317 | reverse complement strand
AGAGCTTTGCGGCGAGTATTGGCAAGTTCGGTGGCTTCAGCCAGATGGCTACACAGGTGCTTGTCCTGACTGGTCAACAGTTCGACACAGAAATGAGCGTCCCCCTGAATCCGGCTAACGGCGTTAATGCGTGGCCCGATGCCGAAGGAGATATCGGTGGGCCGATCGCCACTCCGTTTGCAAAATTCCAGCAATTTAGCAACACCGGGGCGAGTGGCTGTAGCTGGATTAGCTTGCTTCTGCAATTGTTGAATGCCGATTTGCGCCAGATAGCGACAATCCCCCTTGAGTTCTACGAGGTCTGCGATCAGGCCGATCGCCACCAGATCCAGAAATTCCTGCAAAGGCTTCTGAGGAACATGGGGCAAGACGCTGTATAAGGCTTCTACCAGTTTGTACGCCACAGCGACCCCAGATAAAGTGGCTAACGGGTGGTCGGCAGCTAAGGAACGAGGATTCAAAATGGCCGTGACAGGCGGACGGGATAAGGGCAACGTGTGATGATCGGTGACAATCACATCGATTCCCAGGCTCTGAGCATATTCAATTTCAGTCAAATTGGTGCTGCCCGTATCACAGGTGACCATTAACTGGCAGCCCTTAGAATGCAATACATCAATTCCAACCTGAGACAGTCCATGGGATTCCGTCAGCCGATTAGGAATGTAATAAAACAGGGTTTTCTGCTGCGTAAAAAATTGCCCTAATCCATCCCACAGGACTGCTGTTGCCGTGACCCCATCCGCATCAAAGTCCCCCCAGATGGCCACAATTTCAGCATTATCTCTAGCCCGCTGCAACCGCTCTACGGCCCACTCCATCTCCTGACCAAAGGCGAACGGGCTGGTGGGCTGGTAATCCCTGGCATGAAGATAGCCCTGT
>JBBIQC010000082.1:0-10537 GCA_037442585.1 Oscillatoriales cyanobacterium bin_317 | reverse complement strand
GATACTTTCCAGAGCCGCAGGCAACACACGAGCGCAGAGTTTGAACAAATGCCTCTGGTGGTCGATCGATAGATTGAAGCTGCCATTGGACAGGGAGTTCAGGCATAGCAGGTTAAACCAGTTGATCCGGATCGACACCCAGTTCGCGTAACTTCGTCGCTAAAATTTCTGCTCGCTGACGTTCTTGCTCGGCTCGTTGGCGTTCTTGTTCGGCTCGCTGGCGTTCCTGTTCCGCTTGTTCCGCACTCCACAGGAGTAAATTTCCAGAACTGTCCCACCAGCGTAACCAGTTCATGGTTTGCCCCAACCGCTCTCCAGACCAGATGCCCAGCCACAACTCTAGCTCTGGAATCCAAACTCGTCCTTCAGCATCAGCCGCCTGGAGAGTGTAGCGTTGATTTTGCAAACACCGAACTTCTAAACTCGGCTCATAGAGATCATAGGTGACGTAGGTGGGCACTTGCAGGATCTGTTCGTAGAAGTAGAGCTTGCCATAGGGGGGGGTCGATCGCACAGACAATTCACCACCCTCTTCCTGAGAGAGAAACTCCATCACCACAGCAACTGGATCCCCTTCCAGGTAAGGAGTATAGCTACGGCGAATGGTATCGTCTGCAACTGGATGCACCTGAGGAACATAAAACCAATCCGGTGCCTTCACCACAATTTTTTTATTGACCGTTGCAACCAGGCCAAAATTAGACCCAATCAGCATCTGGGGCTGAATTCGACCAGCGGCTCCCAGGGCATCAGTCAGGGCAGCAGCAAGGAGAGGCTGTTGAATGTTTTCCACTGGATCATCGGGTAACACAAAATCAGCAGGCAAACTTTCCCATGTGACAATGGGCGCAAGTGGGGCCGCTGCGACAGATGGGACTTGTAAAACCATTGATGTTGTTCTTGAAGACAATGCAAGTCGTTGATAAATGCCTTAATCTAGCGGTTCGTGTAGCGATCGCTGGAATAGGCCGTCGATGGTGCCGCACTGGAAGAACTGGAATAGTAAGAAATGACCAGGGTTGGCAAGATGAGGGTCAGGATAGCAATGACGGTTCCCACCACGTCTGCAAGCCGATCGGATCGGGACTTAGACGGACTGCCAGGCTGACTGCTTGATTCCATAAAAAATTAATAAACCTTGGAGTAGACAACGATTACACAAATTTCACACGACTGCTCCATATCAACCTATTGTAATCACTGAATTCCAGAAGATTGCTAGAGTAAAGAATCTCAAAGTCATAGATTTCCCAAACAGGGTTGATTTTTCTTTCTCTTATGGCTAAAGTCTTCGACTCGATTACCCCTGAGCTTCAGGAGTTTATTACCGCTCAACACCTATTTTTTGTCGCTACGGCTCCCCTCAGTCCAGCAGGCCATGTCAACCTTTCCCCCAAGGGACTGGACAGCTTTCGCATTTTGTCGGCTAACCAGGTCGCGTATTTGGATCTGACGGGCAGTGGCAATGAAACCTCAGCTCATCTGCTAGAAAATGGACGCATCACGTTCATGTTTTGTGCCTTCCAGGGAACCCCCTGCATCTTACGCTTATATGGACAGGGGCGAGTGGTATTGCCAGCCGTCAGAGAATGGGCCGAACTGTATCCTTTGTTCTCGCCGATCGCCGGAACACGCCAAATCATTGTCGCCGATATCGATCGCGTGCAAACCTCGTGTGGCCTGGGAGTTCCTCTACTGGACTATCAGGGACAGCGATCGGCACTGGGGGATTGGGCGGAAAAGAAAGGCGAGGAGGGATTAGCCGCCTACTGGCAGCAAAAAAATCTGGTGAGTCTGGATGGACTACTAACTCCTTTAGGAGAGGTGCAGAGCTAATTTCCAGCCAGCACAGGCAATCCCAGACCGTGAATCAGAATACCGAGAATTTTATGGAGGTCGGGCGAGATGTAATAGTCGGTCAGGTCGATCGAGGCAATTTCCTGCTCCAGCCTGAGAAACTTCCAGATTTCGCCTGTGGTGACCGCTCCATAGATGGCCTTAATGGCTTCTCCTTCCGATTGATTAAACCGTTGAGCCGCGACCATTCCGGCAATACATTGCCCTAACCCAGCTTTGATGTTTTCATTTTTCGCTTCGGTAATCAAAATTACCGGGGCATTAATGGTCAGTTGGGATGGTGAGCGACTGAGAATGTAATCGCAATACCCAACCAACCCTGCTGCGGCATCAACATTAAACTCTACTCCCGAAAATAGGCTGATTTGCCCTTTCGCCTGCCGCCGCACTTCTAACAAGATTGGAGTGATGATCATTTCGGAGCGGGCTTTTTCCGTGTTGATGGCGATCGCCAGTTGCACGGTTTCTTGCAAGGTTCTGTTTAGCAAATCACTACTGGGAACCGGATCAACTCGGGCAAACAGATTAGAGTGTTCCTGCACAGATAACCCAAAGTCTTTTTTGAGTTTTTGCAGCGTGAAATCACTATAGGCCATACATCTTGCCTGGATTATTTGCTCCCATTATCCCAAACGCTAGACAGGGTGCTGATTAGTCTCAATACTTTGCGTCTGCCTTTTCTCCACAGCAAGTGTTAATACAACCTAACTCTTCACTTTCAACTCTTCACTCTTCACTGTTAACTATCCACTGGCCAGCCCCGTACCTGGCTATGCACCCTGGCCAGATGCCACATATAGTCATCCAGGTTATATTGCATTGTGGCGATCAGAATATGCTCCTTTGCTTGAGATTCATTATTCCAGGCTTCGGAGTAAAGCCCTAGATACAGATGGCCATAAAATTCGCCACGTTGTCCATCTCTGGCCGCGATCGCCAGCAACTCATCGGGGTGGAGATTGCCAGCATACAGATCATATATAGCGGCCATAAATCGGCGTGGATCATTTCGCACTGGAAGCAAGGTAGCCTGGGCCTGTTTCGGACTGTGACAGCGAGCCAGACAGAGATAGCGCCAGACTGTTTCCTCCACATCCTGGCTATTCACCGTCAGATCAACTTCAAACTGCAGGGCACCATCCTCAAATCGCTCAACGTAGTAGTAAGACAGTCCGCGCTGCCAGAGGTAAGGAGTGAGACGGGAATCGAGTTGCTCAGCACGATCGAAGTCTTGAATCGATGCCGCAATCTGAGCCAGCTTAAAGTGGGCCATTCCCCGCCGCACGTAGGCATGGGGATTATAGGGATTAGACTGAAGGATGCGATCCCAGTACTGGAGATCAGCTTCTGGCGATGGAGCAGACATGAGGAGGATTTTGGGTTTACGATTTTGGATTGTGAAGGAGGGGATGCTGGATAGTGAATGCTGCAAATTCTACATTTAGCTTAACTTAAAGAATCTATCCCCGAAATGCGCTATATATAGCGTGGCTAAAGTTCTTCTTCAGGAGAACAATGAGAGTTCGCTAGGATAGAGCGGCATGGGTACAGTGACAACAATGGTACGAAATGGCGTTGGAATTCGCACCGCGCAGGCCCGATCGGAACGATTGACCGGGCAGATTCATGTTTATGACGGAGCAGGCAAAGGGAAGTCGCAGGCGGCTCTGGGTGTGGTACTGCGCTCCATTGGACTGGGCATTCATACGGACTGGCAAACGCGGGTTTTATTGTTGCGGTTCTTGAAGGGGCCGGGACGCACCTATGACGAAGATGCCGCGATCGAAGCCCTGCAACGAGGCTTTCCGCATCTGATTGATCAGGTGCGAACGGGGCGGGCAGAATTTTTCGGCCCAGAAGAAATTACTCGCTTTGATAAGCTGGAGGCTCAACGAGGCTGGGATGTGGCGAAAGGGGCGATCGCCTCTGGCCTCTACTCAGTGGTGGTTCTGGATGAACTGAATCCTGTCCTGGATTTGGGATTGCTACCTGTAGATGAAGTAGTCAGCACCCTGAAACGTAAGCCCGAACACATGGAAATTATTGCCACCGGGCGGGCCGCTCCCCAGTCGCTGTTAGATATTGCCGATCTCCATTCAGAAATGCGGCCCCACTATCATCCAACGGCGAAAGAACACGGGATTGATGGCATTGAAATTTATACCGGAGCCGGAAAGGGAAAATCGACCAGCGCGTTAGGGAAGGCATTACAGGCGATCGGGCGAGGCATTGGCCAGGATAAGTCCCATCGGGTGTTAATCATGCAATGGCTCAAAGGGGGCAGTGGCTATACCGAAGATGCCGCCATTGCCGCCCTCCGCCAAAGTTATCCCAATCTGGTGGATCATCAGCGCTGTGGCCGGGATGCAATCGTCTGGCGGGGGCAGCAGCAGGAACTGGATTATGTGGAAGCTGAGCGGGGTTGGGAAATTGCCAGAGCCGCGATCGCTTCTGGTTTGTACAAAACCATCATCCTGGACGAACTCAATCCCACTGTTGATCTGGAACTGCTACCGGAAGAGCCGATCGTCTGGTCTTTCTTCCGCAAACCCCGTGACACTGAAATCATCATTACCGGACGCTGCAAAAATCCTCCTGCCTACTTCGATCTGGCCAGTGTTCACTCAGAGATGATCTGCCACAAACACTATGCCGAAAAAGGCGTTGACCTGAAGCGAGGAGTCGATTTTTAAAGTCCAGACCAGCGATAATTCCGTACCGTATCCCAGGCAATGCGTTGATAAATGGCTGCTTGCTCCGGAGTAAGCCCAGAGTTAGCCAGGGAAACTCCTGCCGGATTGCGTTTATAGATGCAGACATAATGCACCAGGCCAATCAGGTAAGCTCCTTTGCCGCTCAGGTGCCCCTCATCTTGAAACTGGGTGGCAAAAAAGTCTTTGAGTCCAGGTACCTGTCCGGCCTCGATCGCCCGTTTCAAGTTCACCAATGCCAATCCTCCCGGAACAATCCACACTGGCTTACCAGGATTCTCCTGTTCCAACCGCTGCCGCACGGCTTCATGGTAGGCCAGATGGTTGTAAACTGCCTCTTCCCAGGTTTTGGCAGGCGATCGTCCTAAACCAGCGGCACTGTCTGTTGCCTTCGCCCAGTTATCGTCAAAGTCTTTACTGGGCCACTGGGCATAGATCCACATCTGCACCTGAGGACTTTTTTGCCGAGCAAGGCGATAAAACTTCCCGCTGTATTCCACTTCGTTGTCAATGGAACGGTTATGTCCGGCAAAAGGCTGGGTGAACAGGTGATCGATGGGAGCTTTGGTGGCAAATACCGTGCGGTAATCAGGTTCTCCCAGTGCTTGTCCTGGATGATCCCAGTTCCAGTCGGTGGGGGCACCGGGAATGGTCGATCGCAGATAGTCATGGGAATAACCGGCGCTTTGGGCAATTGTGCTCAAATTGTCATTAATCGTATCGGTGAGACTATTGCCAATGTGATAGGTACGTTGGCCGCGAGTAACTGGAGTTACTGCGATCGCCGTTGCGGCTTGCGGCTCCGGAGCAACCTGGGTCATTTCCACTACGCCACTGGCGGAGGAACTGGCAGTACTTTCGGGAGGGGGCATACAGGAGGTCAGCAGTGGGATAGCCAGTAGAGTCAGGAAATGGGAAAGTCGCCAGGAGGATAGGACGCAACGATCGCGGGTACAACTCATAAGTTAGATAGCTCAGTTAGATAGCAGTCAACATCCACTCTGTCTTAACTCATCTGATCTCCGGATTGGGAACTCTGAAATTAACGTGATTTCCTTTGCCTATGTTTGAAGCAGAGATCGCCCCATTGCTCGACCCGTCTATAACCGCCCAGCAAGCTTCTGGGTTGTTAGAAAGGATTGGCAAAACGATCATTATGGAAACCGTTGCCCCTGACGTGGTGGTGCTGCACGATACGATCGCCGTTGAATGGTTAATCCCGAAACAGGAGTGGCAACCGGGCCAATTAACTTTGTGCTGGGGATTTGAATGGATAGCAGATGTCCGTCAAAAAAATTTCCGAGAGTCTCCGGAATTTTGAAATCCCTGGTGTTGTTAACCCTTGAAGCACTCATAGGTACATTCTTGAAACCCGTTACCAGCGTTGCGGGTTTTTTACTGCTTATTTGATGCTTTTGGCAAACCTTTCTTTAAAGAGCTAGTCTGGAAGACAATCCTGTTCAACTCATTGCTGACCGTTACCCGCCTATGAAAACCCTGGCTGTTTTCCTCACAACCTGTATTGTTGCCTTGTGGATTGGGGCGATCGCCATCCTGTCCGTGCAGAACTTTACCCCAGTCTCCTTTCGGTTTTTCACCTTCCAGTCAATTGAGATTCCGATCGGCATTGTGCTGGCGTTTGCCGTTGGTGTAGGAGCCGTTGGCACAGCCTTGCTCCAACTCCTGCTGGGCACATCCAGTTCAGGAAACCGTTTTGAGGAAGAATAGGGATTAGGGATCGGGATCCTAGAAAGAATACACCCGTCCATCGATCAGCACCCGCGTAATCCCTTTGGCTTGTAAATGGGGGATCGCTTTTCGCAGCACTTTCCCATCGGGTAACTTGATCACACGCTGGGTACGGGGATTGGAATAGCGCTTAGCAACCCGGTGATTGTCAAAGATGGGTAAGGTTTTTTCTTGAATTTCTGCTTCTGGAATTTGTCCCAAATCGCCAAACTCTCTCAGGGGAGGGGCAATCAGTTCAGCCGATCGATCGACCACTAAGTAACAGGTACGGGGAATGGTTGCCTCTGCCAGGGGCAAAACCTGGACGCTGCCGCCATGACTGCCCACAAATAATTCTCGGTCTGGCAGGCGACTATCGAGATCGTCTTCATCCTCATCCTCATCCTCATCCTCGTCCAGATCGTCTTCCAGGTCGTCCTCTTCTTCCTCCTCCAGATCCAGCACCTCATCACTCAGGATCTCTTTCAACACCTCAGCAGCGACTGGGTTCCTGACTTCTCCTGGCTCCAGTTCTAGTGTCACTTCAGCCCCATCTACATCAGGCGCGATCGCAGGACTGGCAGCGACTGCTGTTGCCGACTCAGCGACTGAAGACCGTTTTCGAGAACGGCGCACTGGCGGGGCAACGGTACGTCGTGACGGTTCTTCCTTGCCTGCGGGTTGAGGTTCTGGTTCAACAAACCCCAGATCTAACTGTTGTTTCACGGATCCTACCAATACGGCATCCGGAAGTTCCACGCTCTGACTATCTGCAGACCGTGCCGCTCGTTTCTGTTGAATCAGTGCTTCATACTCATCGGCTGGCAGTGTGCTTTTGAGCAACCTGCTGACAGTAGATGTACTGACTCCATAGCGAGCGGCCAGACTGGAACTGGTCTCACTCGTTTCTCGGTACAGTTGAAGAATTGTTTGCTTTTCGGAATCAGAAAGTTTTCGGGCGCTCATGCTACAGGCACTAGAAGAACAAACCAGCCTGAACTTATTGTAAGTCGAACTGGGGAAGTTATGCTCTCCGGCGGGAACTTGAGCGGCGAGAGCGCACCGACAGATCATATTCCAGCGCCGCCCCAATGCCAAAGAACACCCCACTGAATACCCAAAATACTTCTAACCACCCGCCGCTTTGATAATTGGGATCGCGGGTTGCAAATTTAAAGGCCATATCAGCGATGTAGAGAAATAAGGCCGCGATCGCAATCATGCGCCAGGATTGGGAAAAGCGCCCGCCCCAAAAAGCCAGCAACAAAGTAGTCGCCAGCACCAGCAGCAGCACGACACAAATGAGATAGAACAGTTGCACAGGCCCTTCTAGAGGTTGTAACAACTGCTCCAAACTTTCTACAAAGGCAGGTACTTCAGGGGTTGGTTGAGCAGCGACTACCGGACTGGCGGCAGTCAGGGGGGCAGCAGGTGACTGGGTTGGTTTGGTCGCTGGAGCCGTTTGTGCATAAGCCGGTGCTTCTATCCATTGCCAGGCCGTTCCTTGAGAGGGTTTACCTGCCGCCGACAACGCGATCGCAATTCCCACCACCGCGATCGCCACAATCACCCCCTTCTGCCACAGTTCCAGATTTAACCGTCTAGAGAACACAGCCTGCACCATCCCAATTAGCAGAAAAATATACGTCAGGATGTAGAAAAAATCCCCCGGAGAGACAGCAGGGTTTCGTTTGAGCACCAGTTCCCAGTAGCTAAACAATAAGCCTCCGAAGAAATAAAACAACATCCCCAGGCCAATATTGAACCAGACACTCCGCCCACTCACAATCTGGGGACTGCGCCAATTCCGAAAACATAAAATCCAGGCGATCAGAAAGGCCATAGATTCCAGAATTAACGTCCCCACCGAATACCACATGGGGTGGTCTTCGCCCCTGGCGGTTACCCCAAACAAGGTAAAAAATAAAAGCGCCAACATTGCCCAGAGAGCCTGAAACAGAACAATGACCTGTACAGAGAGAAAGGGCTTAGAACCAGATTTATCAACACTGCTCATAGAACGTGACCAATAGAGGGTAGGTGCAGCAGGTAACAGATAAGAGGAGTAGATGCAATGTTTTAGACATGCTATTTTAGCTGTCGTATTTCAAGCAAGCGTCCCATACCTGAAGCACGATCGCACCATTAATCCAAAATTTTTTAACCTAGCGCCATAGCTTTCCAGGAGGAGATTGCTTTAACCAGGCCAAAAATTGTTGGCTATCGGCTGGGGGTAAATCCTGGATTGCATCTACCGCGCGGGGGGCAAAGCTAGTATTGCCAAAGTAGGATTTGCCGATGCGGTGCAGTTCTTGTAACAAGGTATTAAGGTGATGTTCTTGCCAGGCAGGAAGTTGCCCAGCATTCAGAGGATCCATTGTGAGCAGGTGATTGATCGCCTCTGGAGTATTGGCTTGGGGAAACCGCCATTGTTTGAAGACATCCGTTAGGTCTTTTTGAAATAGTCCTGCCTGCCGGTGGCCCAGTAAATCTTCGATGTCGATCGACAGGGCCTGCAGCATCAACAGACACCCTTTCACATAAACCGGATTGGCTGTATAGTCGTGAGTCGGTTCCGCTTCATGGACAAACTGATCCAGCCGAATCTTACCCCAAACACTGTACCGTTCTGGTTCTTCCAGCAACACGCAGGCTTTGCCCTGGTTATCAGTTAATTCCCGCCAGAAGGCTTTAGCATCTTCTTCCTGAGCGGCATTAAAGACACTGATCAGGCGAAACGTTTGTCCCTGATAGGTCAAAATAGGAATTTGCTGATCCCGTTTGGGGTGCTGAATGCTAGAGATCTCAACATCCTGCCGTTTCAGAATAAACATGACACTAGCAATTTCTCCTGTCGGGATCTGAAGTGAACCGGAAGTACCCAAGACCAATCTTCTGGCGATCGCCATGATGACCCGGAAGAAAGTGTCTGGTTGTTGGGTCTGATAGCGCTGGGTTTGTTAATTTTAATCCGGCTCATGCAAACCTCAACTTATGGAATTCCCACTTTTGGGCTTTTAGTGTACATCGGATAGGCCGCTCAAAGGATTGAAGCTTGAACTTCCTTATTTTGTAGGAGGGAGGAGGTTCCCAGTTTGGTTTGGGGGGACAATCAACAATACTGTAAGCTAAAGCAGTTTGTTGTTCAGACCAACCAAGATTTCATGAAATAAATGGCTGATGGGTTAACGTTTTTTCCATGAAGCTCCTTAAAATGGAGTGGAGTGTTGGTGAGATCCATTTCCATCTTAGTAGCCAGGGCTCATAGCTCAGTGGATAGAGCAATCGCCTTCTAAGCGATCGGTCACAGGTTCGAATCCTGTTGAGCCCGTTTCAACTGTTACCCCATGCAGGGTCAATCCTTGAGGAACTACGGTAATTCAGCCACCATTCCAATGCCAGAGCGCGGCATTGCAAGCAGTTCAGAATAGTGAGCAGGGAATGTATGCCTTCCGGGGCGATCGCAAACGTTGGCCCTTGACGATCGGCAGGAATCTGAACCGAGGGCTGTAAATGAGCCACAAAGCCGTAGAGTTTCTGATTGGAAAAAGAACTGTTCACCAACCAGGCTTCTGAGTTGATCGGAGTAAGCTGGGCGATCGCGGTTGACTCAATTCTCAACTCTCGGCACAAGATGACTGGAGCGGCCTGCTCTGGAGTCTGGTCTTCCGGTAATCGTCCCCCTGGAAAGTCATAGGTCGGCTGACCCACACCGGGACGAAAATCAGGAGCCATGAGGATGATCTGATTGCCTTGAATGGGCAACACAATGACAGAATGTGCCCGCTCGACACGCCAGTATTCCAGCAACTGCCCCTGGTCATTCAGCAAATGCTCGCCAATTAATCGCAACCAGTTGGATCGCATATCTAGAAAGCGATCGCGGGTTTCCCAGTAAGGCCCAGTTTCAGTCATCAGCGATCGTCCTAACGGTGAACTACCACAGGCGTTCCCACAGCGGCCCAGTAAAATAACCAGCGGGCATGGTCAACCGCTACATTAATGCAGCCATGACTGACCGGGGTGCCAAAGCGGTTATGCCAGTAAGCCCCATGAATCGCATACCCCCCGTAATAGTACATGGTGTACGGTACATCGGGGACATCATAGTCTGCTCCCTGCATGCGGGTCGAGCGGTGACGGGTTTGAATCACAAACACACCCGTGGGAGTAGGGGTGGATGACTTCCCAGTAGAGATAATGACCGCATATACGGGCACTCCTCCCTCCCAGGCAATCAA
>JBBIQC010000081.1:10867-11704 GCA_037442585.1 Oscillatoriales cyanobacterium bin_317 | reverse complement strand
GGTAGCCATCATCATTAAATGGTGCCGGATTAGGTTGGGCAAAAGGTTGGGCAGCAGGTCGAACAGTAGGTTGAACAGTGGGCTGAGCAGGTGCCTGTTGAGGAACCTGGGCGATCGCGCCACTGGCATCCAGCAGCAAGGCAGGGGAGAGCAGTGCCCCCCACAGCAGCCATTGCACCATTATCTGAGATTTGTAAGCAGCAGGATTCATAGATGAAAGCACCTGGATACACGCTGAAAAGTGGCTCCAGGGGGAGTGGAGGGGACGGGTACTATGCATGCGATCGTTCCGAAAGAGGATTGAAGCAAAACGGCCCCAGATCTGGGGATTTGCTCAACTTCGCTGGGAGCATCAACAAGGATGGTCTGGCACAACAGGTTTCCTACCAACATTCCGGTGTTTAATGAAACATTGATAGTGGTTCTTCTATATGTACTGAAGGTGGCACCATCTCTCCGGACGGTTTGTGGGCCATCATCCGAATTTCTTAAAGACCATTGACAATGTTGCCAGGCTGACATCGCAGGTTTCACATCGCAGGTTTCAGTAGATGATCAGTATTTGTGTCCTAAGACGAAAGGCTTAAATCCAATAAAGATCCAACCAAAAATCCTGATCGCTTTGAGAAACGGCGGAATAACTGAGGAGGCAGCCATTTCTTGCGCTGTCTCGGTGTTCCTTGGCAAGACTGAATTTCAGACTGAACCAAACAACACGCAAAATCGCTGCACCGAGCTTCAGGAGTTTTGACGTATGACTCAACCTATCAAGATTCAGGCCAAGCATCATCCTGCTGCCAAAACCGTAACTATCAATCGTCAACGCCAGACTGAAAA
>JBBIQC010000081.1:0-10857 GCA_037442585.1 Oscillatoriales cyanobacterium bin_317 | reverse complement strand
CAGCGAAAAAAGCTCCTGCTCCCCCTCCCAATCCGGCTCTGGTCAACCCACCTCTGGAAAATCCACAGCACACCCCAGTTGCGGCAGTCAGGCAACCGCAGATGCCCCAGGATCCCAAAACGTCCTATGACAGGCACACCAACGGAGCATTAACCTATTTCAACTATTACTTTGAGGATCTGGCTATCCCTGCCACTCCTGCCGATTATCCAACATCCCCACCTCGCTCAAAACTTCCTGTAGGAGCAGTAGGGGCAGGAGTACTGGCAGCGACGATCGCCTCCGGAGCCATCATTAGCGATGCCTTCAATCAACCGGAAGCCCCCCAAAGTAACCAGCCCCAGGACTCAGACATTAAACAAAGTGCTGATTCCCTGAGTCCTCGTCCCACGACCACCGCACCTGAAAAGTTAGAAACCGGACGATCGCTGTCTGCTTCCCCGGTCGAGTCTACTCCCAGTCCAACTCCGGCAAAGCAACCCACCGCCTCAGCCCAACAGCAACCCCAGAACATCGCTAAATCCCTGATCACCAGTGGCCCACTGGTATCTAATGCCCAACCTTTGAAATTGTCCCCCCTGACCCTTAATTCTGCACCTCGCTCTACCCCTGACACCCCTGCAGCTCCAACTCAACCCAGCAATTCGGGCACTCGTTCCAACTCGATCAAAGACTCCCTGCGATCGGCGATCGCCAGACAGCAGTTTGCCAATCCATCTGCCGTAGCCCCCCCGGAAACCCTGCCACCATCTGGAACCTTCTCAGGAATGGCTGAATCGGCGACTTCATCCCCCCACCGTACCCCTGGAGCCACCCCTACCGGAAATGGAGTCACCCAGGTTGCTAACCCATCCTCCGCCCAGTTCCCCTCCCCATCTGCCAATTCAGACACCACTCCTTTTCCGTCCAGTTCAGGAATGTCTACCTCTTCTGACTCAGTCCAGGGAGAAACACCTGCAGCCGCGAACAATTCAGGGCAACCCTCGGGGATAACGGCTACTGGTTCTCACCCCACCATCAGCGGAACTGATTCCCAGAATCGGCAGGCAACTTCAGGACAAACTGGCAATGCTCCCGTCGATCGCCTGCTGGAAACTGGCAATACTGCCTTAAACCGGGTTACTTCAGCACCCGCCCCTGGCTCCACGTCGCCCGGTACTGCCACCGGATCATCGCCGCTGGTCAGCAACACCTCGGAAGGCATTCAGGACTACCTCAACCATCCCCCCAAACCTGGGGCTGAAGCCCCGGCTCTCATGCCCTTATCTTCTAAGGCAGCGGGAGAAGCCGCGGCCAAACCCCAAATTGGCTCATTCACTGTCCGCCAGGTCAACCAACAGGACTACCAAAAGGAATGGCAGACCAGTAATCGCAATCCCCAGGATCCGGCGATCGCCTATGCGTTTCCGGCCTATGGCTTTATCGATTATCAACGGCAGGTGATTGTGGTCTTAAAAGAACAACCTGATCTGAATCCCCTGCAATCTCAACGAACGACCCCACCGAATTCTTAGAAGCGTCATTGGTCAAGCGTCATTGGTCATTGGTCGTCATCGGTTGTGGGTTTATTCACAACGGACAGAGGCCGAAGGGCAACGGACAGAGGGCAGATATCTATTGACAATCCCCCCTAAATTGCGGAATCTAGGGCAGTGATATTGTGGGAAGAGCCAATGGAGATTCAAGCGGGTTGGGTAAAAGTGCCCAATGGAGACTTACAGATTGATTCCTACCTGGCAGAACCCCAGGGAGCAGGCCCGTTCCCAGGAATTGTTGTGATTCAGGAAATTTTTGGGGTCAATTCCCACATTCGGGATGTTACAGAGCGGCTTGCCAGAGAAGGCTATGTGGCGATCGCCCCGGCCATCTTCCAGCGCACGGCTCCTGGATTTGAAGTGGGCTATACCGAAGAAGATACGGCCCTGGGACGGCAACATAAGGACATGACCAGGGCGGAAGAATTGTTGCTGGATATTCAAGCCGCGATCAATTTTCTGAAAACCAAGCCAAATGTAAAACCAGACAAGTTTGGGGCGATCGGCTTTTGCTTCGGCGGCCATGTGGTTTATCTCGCGGCTACTTTACCCGACATCACGGCTACGGCCTCTTTTTACGGCGGCGGCATTGCTACCCTGATGCCGGGAGGCGGCCCGCCGACCATTACCCGCACATCGCAGATTAAAGGGACACTGTACGCCTTCTTTGGCACCCAGGATCCCTTAATTCCCAACGAGCAGGCCGACCAGATTGAAGCGGAATTAGAAAAACATAACATTTCCCACAAAGTGTTCCGCTATCCGGTCAGTCATGGCTTTTTCTGTGATCAACGGGGGGACTACAACCCCGATGCGGCTAAAGATGCCTGGGAGCAGGTAAAGGAATTGTTTGGCCAAAATCTCTAAGTCTTTTCCTATTCCCAAGGAGACTTTTGCTCTTATAATCGCCTCATCAGTTGATTTAGTTCCCACCTGTGCTTGCAATTTACCCTGGCAGCTTTGATCCCGTTACCCTCGGTCATCTTGATGTGATCGAGCGGGGATGTCGTTTGTTTGAAAAGGTCGTGGTCGCTGTCCTTCGCAATCCAAACAAAGCACCTCTGTTTACCGTAGCGGAGCGCATGGAGCAGATTCGTCGAGCCACAACCCATTTAACCAATGTTGAGGTGGATAGTTTTGATGGGTTAACAGTAACCTACGCCAAAATGCGACAAGCTAAAGTGCTGCTGCGAGGATTGCGGGTACTCTCCGACTTCGAGATGGAATTGCAAATGGCTCATACCAACAAAACCCTCTCGGATGACGTGGAAACAATTTTTTTAGCAACTTCTAACGAACATAGCTTTTTAAGCAGTAGTTTAGTAAAAGAAATTGCTAAGTTTGGCGGTCCTATCGATCACCTTGTTCCCCCTTCTGTCCTCCCCGATATTTACAGATGTTACGCCAAGACCCCTCCGGAACCGGTCCCGACCACGGATTCATCCCAACTGCTGGAGCTGCACAAAACGGAGTCTCCTCCAGAGAAGGTGTGAGGCCCGGTATTGATATTCAGCGGGAGCTAAATCGGCTAGAAGAAATGATTCTGGATAGCCCGCGTTTGCCGATCTGGGGCCGCACGCTGATCGATGAAGAGCGGCTAATTGAGCAACTGGACATCATTCGCCTCAGTCTGCCTGAAGCCTTCCACGAGGCAGAAACGATCGTGCGCCACAAGGAAGAGATCTATCTGCAATCGGAACAGTATTCTCAGGATATTATTGAAGCGGCAGAACGACGAGCGGCCCAGATGATTAATGAGTCGGCTGTCGTGCGGCAGGCAGAAATGCAGGCCCAACAGATCCGGCAGCGGGTGCAGGAGGAATGTGAGGCCATTCGCGAACAGACCATCGCCGAAATTGATCACATGCGGCGGCAGGCTCAACAGGAACTGGAAGATATGCAACGCATGGCGATCGCCGAGTGCGAAGAAATTCAGGCTGGGGCGGATGAGTACGCCGATCGCAACCTGCAAGATCTGGAAATGCAACTCACAGAAATGCTGCGCATTGTCCGCAATGGGCGTCAGCAACTGCAACCCGAACCCAGCATGAGACAAAACCCAGGAGCAGGATCCTTGCGACCCATTCAAGGACGCATGAAGTGATCGAGCGGAGGAAATCAAGCAAACTCTATTCTCCCTCGCCTCCGCCACCTTCCCCACCTTTCCAGGTTCTAAGCCACCCGCAGCGAAATCTTGTCAAACCCATGCATCTTGGGAGGCGGAGCCGTATTGGAGGTGACTTGCAGCAGCCGGGGAATGTCTGCACTGTTATAAACCCGGAACTCGCTTTCTACCGTTGCAGATGCGTAACGAACAGCCTGATTCAGAACTAGAGAGCCATTCGGATCCGATACGGAGCGGTGAAAGGTGCCGGGAGGAATCCGGAGAATATCTCCTCCGGCTTCCAGGCGCACCATGTGGAAGGGATATTCCCAGTCAAAGTTAACCAGATAAAACGTGCGGCCACCCGATAGAGCTAAGAGATTGTCTTCCTGACGGGGATGCAGATAAAACTGCCAGTGTCCCTCTGGGGTGTCATTGGGGCTGACTGCAGGCCCATCATGAAACACCAGATCGCGGGCATTGGACTCGTTGATTGTGATGTCAAAAAATCGGACTTTCGGGGTATCACGAAATTTTTGGTAAGAAAGCAACTCAAACATGGCGCAATTGGAAAAGCTTGGCTAGATGTAGAAAAGGTTCAAACAACTTTACAGTTGTTTACCCACCCTAGCCCGTGCAGGAGTGCAGAAACAAAACTCCGGGCGGGTAACATCTATGCAAGAAGCGAATAGATGCCGGATGAATATTTCTCAGTTGCAAATTTTAGTTGCGGTCGTGGAGTATGGCAGTTTTTCTGATGCCGCCCTTCAACTGCAAACCTCTCAGTCTGCTGTGAGTCGGGCGATCGCGGCTTTAGAAGCAGAACTGGGGGCAACCCTCCTCTCGCGGGGCCGCTTTGGTGCCCGCCTCACGCCACTGGGAGAACGAGTGCTGGTACATAGCCGCAAAATCTTGCAGGCCAGAGACAGCATTGATTACGAAATTTACCTGGAGAAAAGTTTGAGTGGCGGTCGAGTGCGGGTGGCCTCTTTTCGCAGTGCTGCCACCCATTTGTTGCCGCCGTTAATTGCTCAATTTTGCCAGCACTGTCCCCATGTCAATATCACACTGACCGAACTGGCACCGACCGAGGTAGAACTGGCGCTGCGGGAAGGACGGGTAGATATTGGGATCGTGCCACTGCCGCGATCGTCCGAGGAATTGGAAACCTGGGAAATTGCCAGGGATGAATTTGTCGTACTGCTGCCGCCGACGGCCACCCCTGTGCCGCAGCAATTAACCTGGGAGGATCTCTCCCCCTATTCCTTTATTCTTTACAACTATGCCGAATGTACATCTGCCGTCAGGGAACACTGGGCAGCCTGGGGCCAGGAGTTTAAAGTCGCCCATGAAATTAAAGCCGATTCGACGATCGTCAGTATGGTTTCCCAGGGATTAGGAGCTGCAGTATTGCCCCGACTGGCAGCGATTCCGATTCCAGAGGGGGTGCAAGTGCGATCGCTGCCCGTCCCCCTGGAGCGAATCATCGGCGCAGCCGTTCTGTCCAATATGCTGCACTCCCCAGCGGTGTTCACCTTCCTGGATCTGCTGCGGGGAACTGGGGTGTTTACAAAAACTTGTTTTTCTTCAGAACACGATTAAATAACCTTGAAAAGATCCGCTTTCTGGAATGCAGGCAGGCAGAATAACAAAACAGCAGATCAAAGTCGCGAATCAGAGGAGGATGGGATGGATCGGATTAAAGCCCAATGGGAAAAGCTCTGGCAGATTATCTCTCAGCCCAAAACCTATGCCACCTACAAAGAAGCAGGCCAGGTGACATGGACAATTTTGAAGGAAACAGGGTTATTGGCCTGGTTGGGGATCTGCCTGCTCCTGGTTGTATTTGAATGGTTTTGGAAGACCGCGATCGGCAGTGGCCGCAACTTCCGCAACTGGTTTAACAATTTAGAAGGCTCCAGCGATCAAATTGCTTCTGAAACGGGTAAAGCTTTGCTCTCTGCGGGCAAAAACAGCCTGGATTTCACCATCAATGCCGCGAAGGCCCAGTTAGGATTGCCTGTAGACAAGGAAAAATAAGGGGATCGGGGATCAGGAATCGGGGATCGGAAATAGCAGGCCATCCAATCCCTAATCCCTAACCCCCAATCCCCAATCCCTAACCCCTAATCCCTTCTATTACACTCACCAATCCGCTGGTAGGCACAATTCGGGTTAATCGAAATCCTGCGGCTGCCAGTAAATCTCGGTATTCGTCTGCGGTGCGTTCTTTGCCACCGGGACACATGACCAGCATATTGACATCCAGCAGTTTGCCCAGAGAGGGACCATTGCCGGGGGGAATTACCTGTTCCACCAGCAGCACTCGACCGTTTTCTGGCATGGCTTCGTGGCAGCGTTTCAGAATCGTGATCGATCGCGGATCATCCCAATCATGGATGATGTGCTTCAACATATAGGCATCAGCACCTTGAGGGACGGATTCAAAGAAGTTGCCCGCCGACAACTGACAACGGCTACTAGCAGGTTGAGCCGCAACAAAGGATTTAGCACGATCGATCACATCCGGTTGATCGAACAAAATTCCTTGCAGCGTGGGATTAGCGGCCAGGATCGCCAACAGTAAGTAACCTTGACCACCTGCTACATCCACCAGAGTTTCAATCCCAGAAAAGTCAAACTCGTTGACAACAGCAGCAATTTCCAGGCTGGAAAAGCTGGTCATCGCGCGATCGAAAACAGCAGCAGGTTCAGGATTTTCAGCATAGTATTCAAACACATTCTTGCCATAAATATTCTCAAATCCACTCTGTCCCGTTTGCACACTGTGCAGAATGTTGCCCCAACTGCCGTAATGTTCCGGGTCTCCCATCACAACAGACACATCGCGAATGGACTCAGGCACATCACTCCGCAGGCAGTGAGATAAGGGCGTTAAGGTGAAGATTCCTACTTCGGTTTCGGCAAAAACTCCTACACTCGCCAGGGCACGCATCAAGCGGTATACCGACGGAGCGTGGGAACCAGTCAAGGTAGCTAACTCTGTATAAGATTTGGGGCCAGTTTTCAATTGATCGGCAATTCCCAACCTGGCCGCTGCATAAATGGATTGAGAAACCCAGCACCCCGTAATCATTTGCATCATCTGCATGGCGGGTGGCATTATGTCAGGCTGGCCTGCAGGAGCTTGGGAAAGAGTAGTTGCTCGCATTTAATCACCTCAATTCTTCTGAGCAATCAACGCTCAGCTAGCGCTTCAGCAAGATAGGCTAGGAGAGCTTTCATTTGCAGATACGTTCTTGAGCGTCTATTGGATTTGTGAGAAGGGATCGATCGCGTTTCATGACCAAACCAAGCTTCCCGCCATTTCCCAAACGATTCCTCAGCCTCTCCTCCAATCCCCTCTTTCAACTGGGACTGGCGTTTGTGAGCGGCATCGGAATGGCACTGGCCGCCGCCCCGATCAATGCCTGGGGCTTAGCCTGGATCGCGATGGTGCCGTTATGGTTGGCAGTTATGAGATCAGCGATCGGGGATCAGCGATCGGGTAAAGCACGATCGCTTCATCCCCACACTCCACACCCCACACCCCACACCCCACATCCGCTCCCCTTCGCCCTGCTTTGGGGCATCGGCTATCACGGCACGGCTCTCTCCTGGATTACCGGATTGCATCCTCTCATGTGGCTGGGCATTCCGTGGCTGGGTAGTGTGGCGATCGTGCTTTTCTGCTGGGCCTTCATCACCCTCTGGGGAGCCGCCTTGGTGGTCATTTGGGCATGGATATTGAGACGACTGATGCAATTCAAAATTCAAAATTCAAAATTCAAAATTATCTTGGTGGGAACCGCTCTCTGGTGCGGCCTGGAGTGGCTGTGGAGTTTCACCCCGCTCTACTGGACTTCTCTCTCATTCACCCAAAGTCCCGGAAACCTATTCATTCTGCACCTGGGACAACTCTCTGGCCCATCCCTGATCACCGCCGCGATCGTCGCCATTAACGGTTTACTTGCCCTCGCATGGCTACAAGTCAGCCAAAATCCAAAATCCAAAATCCAAAATTCTTTTGCCTTGCTGAGTGCGATCGCCCTTTTCCTCGCCCTCCACGCGGTGGGCTTCGTCCTCTATAGCCAGCCTCTCAACCAGCCCTCTGATACGGCCTTAAAGGTAGGCATTGTGCAGGGCAATGTGCCAACTCGAATTAAATTATCTACTCAAGGAATTCAACGGGCGATCGAGGGCTATGTCATGGGATATGAGACATTGGCCAATCAGGGGGTACAGGCCGTATTAACCCCAGAGGGAGCTTTGCCCATCTTCTGGGATGTCGATCGCAATCCCTTTCGACAGGCCGTTTTGAGACAAGGAGTAGCCGCCTGGTTGGGAATTTTTGTGCAGCAGGAGCGCCAGATTACTCAAAGTTTGCTGGCGATCGCGGGCAATGGGGAGGTGGTTGGACAATACAACAAAATTAAGCTGGTGCCACTGGGAGAATACATTCCCTTTCAGGAAGTTCTGGGAGCAATCATTAGCCGCCTGTCTCCAATTGAGGCATCGATGGTGCCGGGAACCTCAGCCCAACGATTTGACACGCCCTTTGGTCGGGCGATCGCCAGCATTTGTTACGAATCCGCCTTTCCAGAACTATTTCGGGCACAAGCTGCCGCCGGAGGCCAATTTATTCTCACCGCCTCTAACCTGGATCCCTACAGTGAGGTCTTGATGGCCCAGCACCAGGCCCAGGATTTAATGCGAGCGATTGAAACTGATCGCTGGGCTGTGCGAGCCACCAACACAGGCTATTCAGGCATCATTGATCCCCACGGGCAAATTCTCTGGCGATCGCAGCCCCATACTTATGAAACGCATGCAGCAACCATCTGCCGTCGCCAGACTCAAACCCTGTACGTGCGTTGGGGAGATTGGTTCACTCCGCTATTATTGGGTTTGGCGGCGATCGTGGTGGTCGTTTCATCCAGGGGCGATCACAGAGCAGGATCAGGATGAACACCCAATCATTGCAGACCTCATGACAAGGATTGATAACTACGCCCTATCGCTCTCGAAGTAAGTGCGTTACGATCACTTACTAGATTTAAACCTTGCCCAAGTCCAGAACGGTAGTTTCTCTGATCGAAAAACGACCGTTCTCTAGCTGGACCTGGTTTGTGTCAATCCTTATAGAACCTCCTTCTCTTTCGGCTATGAGCGTTATCGATGCGGTAAGTTCCATAGTTGCTTCAGTTCCTGCAACAGCCCCAACCCGCTCCAGCGAAACCGTTCGCCAACACTATCCCAACTACAAAGTGATAGTGCTGAACGATGATTTCAACACCTTTGAGCACGTAGCCAACTGTCTGGTCAAGTACGTTCCGGGCATGACCCCCGATCGCGCCTGGGAACTGACCAATCAGGTTCACTTTGACGGTCAGGCCGTAGTTTGGGTTGGCCCCCTGGAACAAGCCGAACTTTACCACATGCAACTCGATCGAGAGGGATTGACAATGGCCCCGTTAGAAGCCGCCTGAACAAGTTATGAGTTTTGAGTTTTGAGTTAAAACTTAAAACTTAAAACTCATAACTTCCTCCTACATTTCCTCATGTTCCACCATGAACACATTGGCATACAGGCTGGCGGTAATTTGCTGGCCTTGTTGGGTCAAGTTAAGAAACCGGAGCGCGGGTTGGATATAGGGATAAACCGTTTTCCAGTAAAACTGAGCATAGTTCTGGCGTAGCTCACCCGGAGTGCGGTAGTTGAGAACTTTATTCATGCCAATCTCTTCAAATTCATAGAAGAGGGCGGTGATTTTCTTCAAATAACGCGGGTCACTGAGTTGACCGATTAAATCAGAGGCTCTTACCAGACCGGGATAGTTTGAGGTGTCCTGGTGGTCTTCTTGTGAAGGAACGGGAAAGCGGGTCAGTTCAATGTTGCGCTTGATGGTTTCGGTATCCAGCAACTTGTGTCCGCCGAAACGCTCTTCAATGAACAACTTGCCGCGATCGACGTGGTACATCGTCAGAGCCGCATCCGTTGCACCAGCGGGTAGGGCGATGCGGGTGCCGTTAATTCCCGTCGCGCAGAGATTTCCCTCATCCTGCCGACACACTCCCCGCACATATCCAATGTCGTGGCAGGCAAGCGAAATAATGAAATGCAACCAGTCTTCCGGTGACACCCCACCTTCCCGGATGTGCTTTCCCCGCAGCACTTCCTGACCCACCAGGGTAACCAGAATCGTATGCTCAACGTCGTGATAGAGGGCATCGCTATTGGCAATATTTTCCAATGCCATGCTCCCGGCCCAGGCAATGATATCGGCATAATCGGCTTTGAGATTGCCGTAAGTCTTGCGGTATCCAGCTTTCAATTGCTGAACAAAGGCATTAATCAGAATTTCGGTTGCGTTGAACATGGCCTGTGACCTCCATAGGTCTGTCTGAAACGAGACAATCCTCTCCTAAGAGCTATTCATCCACATGGAGATAATGATGCAGAGCCCGGACTGGCAGAACAATACCAGTAAATTGCCCTCTTTCTACTATGCCGTGTTCTTCGCTGGGGTTGGGGTGATAATTCATGGGTCAAGGAGTGATCGCAGGTCAAGCCAGGAGTGACTTCTGTTACACAGTGTCCTGACTGCTCTCCGTCAGAGATTGCCAGCCCGCCTGCCACAGCGATCGCTGCTGCAACAGCTTGGCATTAATCCAAAAGCGAACATTCGGATCACAGGCCGCCACCATTTCTGCAAACACCCATGAACCCTGGTTTTTGCGATTCACCACCTGAAAGTGTCGCCAACCCTCCACTTTCTGATGCGCTGTCCATTTCGACCCCACCAGATGGGGAAACTTTTGTTTTCGTTGCATGGCTGCTATTCCCTATGGCTGCATTCATAATTGCTGGAAAAGGACGCGCATTACTCCTACCAATGCTCCCAGCAGCAGGGCGATCGTTACCAGAGCGGCAATCCCAAATCCGGGAATGCGTTTTTCGGCAGCCTGATAATACCCCCAGGCATAGAGGATCCGCCCAACAACCCAGACTGCTCCCAAAACAGAACCCCAAACAGGGCTGACATACTGACAGAATAACCAGAAAGCAGGCAGAAATAGCACCAGTTGCTCCAGGGTGTTTTGCTGGACTCGCAGCACCCGCTCAAAATTGGGATCACCAGACATTTGCGGCGGCATAACTTTGTACTTTACCCTGGCTCTACCCACATTGATGCCCAAAACAAAGTAGAGACTGAG
>JBBIQC010000080.1:1911-11809 GCA_037442585.1 Oscillatoriales cyanobacterium bin_317 | reverse complement strand
ATTCTCGTTGCCGTTGGAATTGGCCTGTTGCTCTTTGAGTTGGGAGTCAAAATTAATCTGCGGTTGTTCTTTCAGGTGATGGGGATTTTCCTGCTGCTGATCGTGGCGGGACTGGTTGTGTCTGCCCTGGCTCATCTGGATGCCGCTCTCACCTATCTCACTCAAATCCATCCAGCGGCCTCAATCTGTTTTACCAATCCCTCAGCGCCAAACGCTACTTGTCTGCTGGGGCCACTCCTGCTCGATACCCACAGAGTTCTGCCCGAACGTCAGTTTCCCGGCATCGTTTTACACACTCTGTTCGGCTACGAAGATCAACTCTATTTAGTAGAAGCGATCGCCTATGTGTCGTTTCTGGCGATCGTGGGCAGTTTGTATTTACGCAGTCTGACAGGCTGGAAAGTGACCAGCGCGAGCAAGCTGCACAATGCAGGATAAATTACTGGCACCCTTAAGGAGTATCTTGAACGTGAAATTAAAGACAAGACCATTGGCTGTGCTTCCCCTGCTGATCTTGCTAATAGAAGCATGGCCTGCAACCGTCCAGGCTATCCCTGCCTCTCCTTCTTCCAGGTTAGTTGCGGCTTCTCAGGGACAAAGCAGCATTGCGGCTAAAATTCGGCAATATCTGGAGCAGTTTGGTGGCAGCTACACCAAGGTTTCTGATACGACATGGACGGTTCCCTATCAGGGCAAATCCTGGAAAAACTACGACGTGTATGTGAGTACTATTCCTAATTCCGACTTAGTCTTAATTGGTGTACCAGTGGCTGCCAAAAAGAATTTGAAACTGTCTCAGGATTTGTATCTGAAACTGCTGAAGTACAACAATACAGTAGACAGCGTAAAAGTTGGGATTGATGACGAAGGTGACCTGTTCTTGCGGGCAGATGTGAACGGACGAACGATGGATTTCCAGGAATTCAAGGAAGTTTTAGAGCAGGTGGCAGCGGCTACCGATGAATTGCACAGCCAGATCAAATCCGCGATCGTTCCAGAATAGCCATTGGGGTTGCTGCGATCGCTCCTGCTGACCAGCCAATAATTACAGAGATTTCATGCATCCGACAGCACACGGTTAAGGCAGGATTAAGATTTGATCTAGATGAACAGTCTGATTAGAATACATAGGTTAACTTTAGGTTAAGGAGGAAGGAGCCAGATCAACTCTTTGACCCATGTTCTACTAAGTGGCTTCGTGTGTATGCCCTACAACTTCTGGTAAATCGCTGTTTTAGCAGAAAGGAGAGATTTAAAATGGACAAGGAAAACTTTCTCTTCCCCCGTGCTCGCTATCGGGGACAGGTCAAACCAGAAAATCTGGTCTTTAACGCCAACTTACAAGAGTTTTCTCAGCGCGTCTGTTACATTTCCAGTCTGGAAACCAACGGCAAAATCTCTCCAGAACAGTCTTACCAGCAAATCAAGGCCCTGTGGGAAGAGCTAAAATACAGCCGCAAACAACTCGGCATTGGCCAGTCTCCTTTCGGTGAAGAGGGCCAAGAATAGAAAGCATAGAGAGCGATCGCAGTTTTCTCTCAGATGAGTTGCACATGGTCTGACTAATTTCAGTTAAGGTAAGTAGGCGATCTCGCCAGCAAATGGAAGTCTACTTCCTTAAATCAGTCGAAATTAGTCAACCATTGAGGCAAACTGAATGCTCAACTGTCTTCAGACTTATCAGCGCTTCATCGGTTATACCTCAGCGATCGCGCTCAGTCTGCCTGTTGCTTTAGCGGCCCAGGCTTTGCCACAACCGGGCAATCTTCTCGCCCAATTTCCCATCCAGGAGCAAACAACCTTAAAAGCTGGAAACGTTTTTCTGACGGGCGATAATGGCCGTTACACAGGCCGAGTGCTGGTTACGGCACCGATCGATACAGTTTGGCAAGTCGTGACCGACTACGACCATTTCAAGAACTTTCTTCCGGGTGTAGTATCCAGTCGCATTCTGGCAAAGCAGGGCAACCAGATTGTGTTTGAGCAGGTGAACGCCGTCAAAGTGCTGTTATTTACACAGAAAAGTCGGTTGGTGGTGATTGCGGATAAGCACTATCCCAAGCAAATTAATTTCCGGTTGAAAGAAGGTGAAATTAAATCGCTGAATGGGGTATGGAAACTTGAACCAATTTCGTCGAGTCAGGTTTTGGTGACTCAAAATGTCACCTTTGACCCAGGTAATTCGGTGCCCCGTGGTCTGGCCTTCAACATTTACAAAAATGCTTTAGCCAATTCCTTGAAAGCAATCCAACAGGAGACAGAACGACGATTTGCACGACAGTAAGTCAGACAGACCAATTCGATGAACTGCTCGCTATCCAATTTCGCATCCGTTGTGTATTGCTCAAGGGAATGAAGGATAATTGACGTAATTTTAGCGCTATGCCAGCCTCTAAAGCCTTTTTGTCATCATGATTTCCCTGTATGAGTCAGATTTTTATGCATGGACGCAGAAGCAAGCTCAGTTCCTGCGATCGCACCAGTGGGAACAGATAGACATCGAAAATCTGATTGAGGAAATCGAAACGTTGGGACGACAAGAGCGGCGAGAACTCGTAAATCGTTTAGGCGTTTTGTTAGGACATTTGCTGAAATGGCAGTTTCAATCGGAGAACCAGAGCAATAGCTGGCGAGCAACCATTCGAGAACAACGCCGCAAATTAACTAAACTCCTGCAAGAAAGTCCCAGCCTGAAGCCCTACCTGCCCGAAGCATTGGCAGAAGCTTACCAGGATGGGATCGATCAAGGACACCAACCTTCCCGATGAAACCTTTCCAACGCCTTGCCCCTATAAGCTTGAGCAAATCTTCAATGCTGATTTTTTTCCTCAAGAAGTAGCTGAGTAGAAAGGTCGTGTTAGGCGACATCAGGAATGTCAACGATTGTTAAACTTGAAGCTTGTAGGCATTGTCCAAGATAATGTCTACACACTGGCAGGCTGCAAGATTTTGTTATACTACAAATACTACAACCGCCTGTATTCCCTAGAAAACAAATCTCCTAACATGGCTGCAACAGAACCCGGATCGTACAAAGACACTGTTAACCTTCCCAAGACCCAGTTTGATATGCGGGCGAATGCTGTCAAACGGGAACCAGAGATTCAAAAATTTTGGGAAGAGCATCAGATTTACGATCGCCTGTCGCAGCATAATCCCGGTGAGGTGTTCGTACTGCACGATGGGCCGCCCTACGCCAATGGCTCCCTGCACATGGGCCATGCCATGAATAAAATTCTCAAGGACATCATTAATAAATATCGGCTGTTGCAAGGGCGAAAAGTTCGCTATGTGCCTGGTTGGGATTGTCATGGATTGCCCATTGAATTGAAAGTGTTGCAAGCCATGAAGCCAGAGCAACGACGGGAACTCACCCCTTTAAGCCTGCGGCAGAAAGCCAAGGATTTTGCCCTGAAAACAGTGGATGAGCAACGAGCCAGTTTCCAACGCTATGGCGTATGGGGCGATTGGGATCATCCCTACCTGACCCTGAATCCCGCCTATGAAGCGGCACAAATTGGCGTGTTTGGGCAAATGGTGACAAAGGGCTACATCTACCGAGGCCGCAAACCTGTCCACTGGAGTCCCAGTTCTAAAACGGCACTGGCAGAAGCAGAACTGGAATATCCCGAAGGCCACACCTCGCGATCGCTCTATGCCGCCTTTGAAGTCACTAACCTGCCTCCCGCATTGCAGGCTCCCCTGGATCCGTTTCTGGGTGAACTGGGAGTCGCGATCTGGACAACTACACCCTGGACCATTCCCGCCAATTTAGCCGTCAGCGTCAATCCAGAACTGGTGTATGCCGTGGTGGAAGTTGGCCCTGAACTGGCAACACTGAAAACCAGAATCGGCCCAATGCGCTACCTGATCGTGGCCAAGGATCTGGTCGATCGCCTGTCTGAAACTCTGGGTACTACTCTGACGGTGCAGGCAACAGTAATGGGCAAGTTGCTGGAACATATCACCTATCGCCATCCCCTGTTCGATCGAGAAAGTGAAGTCGTGATTGGTGGCGATTACGTCACAACCGATTCTGGAACTGGCTTGGTACACACCGCTCCCGGTCATGGTCAAGAAGACTATCATGTGGGCCTGCGCTATGGATTGCCGATCTTTTCCCCTGTAGACGACGACGGCAACTTTACGGAAGAAGCTGGCCCCTTTGCCGGACTGAATGTGCTGGGAGAGGGCAATGGAGCGGTTGTGGTCGCCCTGCAGGAAGCGGGATCTCTCTTGAAAGAAGAACCTTACGTGCATAAATATCCCTACGACTGGCGCACCAAAAAACCGACGATCTTCCGGGCTACCGAACAATGGTTTGCCTCGGTGGAAGGCTTCCGGGATGAAGCATTGAAGGCGATCGCGGATGTTACCTGGATTCCGGCGCAGGGCGAAAATCGGATCACGCCGATGGTCGCTGAGCGATCGGACTGGTGTATCTCCCGGCAGCGCAGTTGGGGGGTGCCCATTCCCGTGTTTTATGACGAGGAAACTGGTGAACCCCTGATGAACGAGGCAACGATCGCCCATGTGCAAGCGATCGTGGCTGACCAAGGTTCAGATGCCTGGTGGGAACTCCCTGTTGCCGATCTGCTGCCCGAACCCTACCGTAGCAACGGCAAAACCTACCGCAAAGGCACCGATACCATGGATGTCTGGTTTGACTCCGGTTCCTCCTGGGCTGCGGTCTTGGACAGTGCTGAGTTCTCAGTTTTAAGTTCTCAGTTGGAAGAAAACTCAAAACTCAAAACTCAAAACTCAAAACTTAAATATCCTGCCGATATGTATCTGGAGGGATCGGATCAGCATCGGGGCTGGTTCCAATCCAGTTTGCTGACTAGTGTAGCGGTGAATGGTCATGCTCCCTATAAGACCGTCCTCACTCACGGATTTGCGCTGGATGAACAGGGTCGCAAGATGAGTAAGTCGCTGGGCAATGTAGTGGATCCGGCGATCATCATCAACGGGGGCAAGAATCAGAAAGAGGAACCTCCCTACGGAGCCGATGTATTGCGGTTATGGGTGTCCTCCGTCGATTACACTTCCGATGTACTGATCGGCAAAAATATCCTGAAACAGTTGGGCGACGTGCGCGGCAAAATTCGCAACACGGCTCGCTTCCTGCTGGGCAACTTGCATGACTTTGATCCGGCTCAGAATGCCGTGCCTTATGAGCAGTTGCCGGAACTCGATCGCTATATGCTGCACCGAATCACCGAAGTCTTTCAGGATGTGACCGAGGCGTTTGATACCTTCCAGTTCTACCGCTTCTTTCAGACGGTGCAGAATTTCTGTGTGGTGGATCTGTCCAACTTCTATCTGGATATTGCCAAGGATCGGTTGTACATCAGTGCGCCTGACTCTCCCCGTCGCCGCAGTTGCCAGACCGTAATGTGGATTGCTCTGGAGAACCTGGCACGAGCGATCGCCCCCGTTCTCTCCCACCTGGCAGAAGATATCTGGCAATTCCTGCCCTACGCCACCCCCTACAAATCCGTCTTTGAGGCAGGTTGGGTAAAGCTAGAAGACCAGTGGCTTCAACCCGAACTGGCCACCAAATGGGAACAACTGCGCGATATCCGCACCGAAGTCAACAAAGTGATGGAAAAAGCGCGGGCGGATAAGGCGATCGGCTCTTCCTTGGAGGCCAAATTGCTGCTGTCGGTGGCAGACTCTAACTTGCGAGAAGTGTTGCAGCAATTGAATCCAGGTCAGGGATCAGGGATCAGGGATCAGGGATCGGAAACTTCCCCACTCCCCACTCCCCACTCCCCACTCCCCCACATCGACGAACTCCGCTATCTCTTCCTCACCTCACAAGTGGAAGTACTGGATGCGGCTGAAAAATTGGCGGATGCAAAGTACAGCGCTCAAACGGAAACCGTAGGCATCGGGGTGGTGAAAGCAGACGGCGAGAAGTGCGATCGCTGCTGGAATTACTCCACCTTCGTGGGTCAATCCAAGGAACATCCGTTGCTTTGCGAACGCTGCATTCCGGCACTGGAGGGCAAATTCTAAACGCTCATGGTACAAACTCTGGCAATCACTGAAGCGGTGACTACCCTGGCCGAGGTTGAAGCGAAGTTCAACTTAAGACCTGCGGTTGATCTCCAATTCTTTCACGAATGGCAGCAGGATTTGCCAGAGTTAACCCTGGCGGAAGTTTCGCGATTAGATTTGATCAAACAGCGGTATCTCTATCACCGGAAGCATGGCCCCCTAGCCGAAGCAACCGTTAACTTCATCGTGATCGCGCCTTTGCTGGAAATGGCTGGATTTTATGATCCTCCTTTTCTGCTCCGGTCTGAAGTTGCGGTGCAAATTCAAGCGGAGGATCAGGAACAAATTTTGCGAGGCAGAATCGATGCTCTCGTTTTACAGGAGCGACTTTGGGTACTGATTCTGGAATCAAAACAAACTACATTTAGCACTGGGGTCGCCCTACCGCAGGCACTCGCGTATATGATTGGCTCTCCTGACCCAGACCGTCCTACTTACGGGTTTGTCAGCAACGGAGAGTACTTTATGTTTCTGAAATTGTTGAACCGAGGGCAGAGAGAATATGCCTTCTCAAATGATTTTTCCATGTATCAGCAGCAGAATACTTTGGTGGATGTGCTGAAGATTCTGAAGAAGTTGGGTCAACTGATTCAGTAGGATCGCTCCTTCTTTAAAGCCCCGCCTTGTTCAACTCATCCTGCAAAGCAGGCAGTCGAGAGTATTTGGTGCGAATTTGTTGAATCGTCGATCGCCAATCCTCTTTAGCCATACAGCACCTCCGACACCTGATGGAATAGCTCTAGCGTAGCGGAGTTATAGGATTTTGGATTTTAGATTTGGGATTTTGGATTGAGCAAGCGTGAATAGTGAATAGTGGATGCTGAATAGCGGATAGTCCAGAAGATGACGGGATAACGGGGTGACGAGATAACGCTAAACTCAAGACATCATTGCTATCGTGATCAATCCTATGCAAATTCAGGAGAAACCCCAGCTTTACACGCCGGAGGAGTATCTGTCACTAGAGGAGACTGCCGAGTTCAAACATGACTATCTGGATGGACTGATTATCCCAATGACAGGCGGAACGACAAATCATAACCAAATTGCCATCAATTTCAGTACAGAGTTAAATTTTGCGTTTAAGCGGCAAGATTATCGAGTCTATATGGGAGATGTGCGGCTGTGGATTCCGAAAAAGCGAATGTTTACCTATCCTGGTGTGATGGTAATTGGGGGAGCACCGGAGTATTACAATAACCGGACAGACACGATTACCAATCCGCAGGTGATCATTGAGGTATTGTCAAAATCGACGGAAGGATACGATCGCGAAGATAAATTTCGTGCTTACAAAACCATTCCCAGCTTTCAAGAATATATTTTGGTTGACCAGACCGAACGCTATGTAGAACAGTTTGTCAGAACGGATGTGAAACGCTGGTCACTGCGAGATTATGACGAAACGGATGCGACGATCGCTCTCTCCACCGTTCCCTTCCAGATGTCGCTCGATGATCTCTATCACAAAGTCGAGTTTGAACCGATTGCCAGGAGTCAGGAGTCGGGAGTTAAGAGTTAGGAGTCGGAAGTCAGGAGAAAAGCTGAAGGCTGGCTTGTGGCTTTTGCCTTACTCTGATTGGCCTCTGTGACATTTCTCAGTTGAAGAAGGCATACTTGAGATGAATGCGTTTTTCAGGAGAAACGGTAATGGCGGAACCAATTACGACAGCGTTACTTGTGGGATTGGCGGCGCAGAAGTTTGCTGAAAGTGCAGCGGGGAAAGCGGCAGAGAAGTTGATTGAGCGGCTATGGGATGCGATCGCGGCTCGCTTCAAAGGACAGCAGAAGATGGAGGAAAATTTGGCGGCGATCGCGGCGGCAAAGGGGAACAACCCGGAGGCGATAGAGAAGGTGAAGACGGTTTTGGAAGCAGAGTTTGTGGAGGATGAGGGGTTTGAGAACGAGTTGAAAGATCTGGCCCAGCAGATCATTACGATTCAAAACCAAACCCAGAGTCAATCAAGCAATACGTTTATCTCCCGCGACCAGTCTCAAATGCGAGCGGTGGGACAGGTCTATGGTACGGCGAATTTAGGGGATCAAAAGTAATAGATGGTCTGAGTGAGATCGCATGAAATCATGAATTCTGAATACCAGAAGTTTGAATCCCACGGTCAATCCCAGATGCGGGTAGTCGGCAAGGTTGATGGCACCGCTAATTTGGGCGATCAGTATACCACCTATGCGGCACGGGAGATTTATGTTTCTGGTGTCGGTGAACATCCCCCCAATTACCCCGATTACTGGGTCGATCGCCCAGCCTACCAAACCCAATTGCACAACTGTCTGACATCGGCAACCGTAACACAGATTGTCGCACTGGGCGGTTTTGGCAAGTCATTCCTGGCGGCCTGGGGCTATGACCACTTCCAAAATTTCGTGCCGGCTTTTGAGAAACGGGTGTGGGTGAGTTTGCGCCGGGAACTGCCGTTCGAGCGATTTGCCCGCTATGTGTTGCAGGAGTTGGGTTGGCCCGTGACTGACCCGCAGGCGAATGAGGAACGGCTGTTGCGGGAGTTGGTGTTGCGGTTGCATGATCCCAACCAGCCGGTGCGGATGTTGGTGGTGATTGACCAGGCGGAATCGGCGATCGCCCGCTCAGAATGGGACTGGTACGGGCAGTTTTTGCAGGCATGGGCGAGGCAAGGCCAGGGAAGTGCGGTGCTGGCGACCAGTCGATCATCCGTCCTTGCAGGCACTACCATCGAACTGGGTGGGCTGAGTGAAGCAGAAGGCATCACCCTGTTCGATCACCTGAATGTTACCGGAGCGCAGCGATCGGCATTGGTCACTTTAACCAAAGGGCATCCCTTGAAGTTGAACCTGTGCGCCCGCTGGACAACCCAAACCTACGGGGCACGGGTGGATGAACGGGCGATCGACTTTTTTACCAAGTTGTTTGCCCATTATCAGGGCGATCCGGAGGCAGGAGTTGAGGCCATCTTTGCGGTGATCTTTGCGGCGTTGCCGATCGCCCTACAAGACCTGTTGGTGAAGCTATCCGTGTATCGGTTGCCCTTTGATGAACCGATGGCACAAATGATGCAAACTGAGATGAGATCGCTGGAAGGTGAACTATTTCATAAGTTTCAACTTGATCTGAAAAGTCCACTTCTAGAATTAACTAAAATCTCTCTAAAAACCTTGAATGATCGAGGTTTGTTATTGTCTCAAGGCGATCGCTATGTCTTGCATCCCCTGGTGGAGCAGCTTGTGCGATCGCGTCTCACGGAGGAGCATTGCCAGGTTGCTCACGAACAAGCGATCTCCTTTTACACTGCCCACTACCAGCCCTGGGATGGCACGATCGCAAGTTGCCGGGAAGAGTTGGAGGCGTTTTACCATGCCTGTGAGTTGGGGCAATACCCACAGGCTTATGGGATGCTCAATCGCTGTGTTGAACTACTTGATCGCGCTGGGTACTGGCGAATCCTCCTACCGCTGTATCAGCGCTTGACGAACGAATGGCAAGCCGCCAATGACGAGGAGGCACAGAACCTGGGCTGGGCTTGGACACGATTGGGAAATTTGCATCACAGCTTAGGCAATTATCCCCAGGCGATCGCCCATCATGAGCAAGCCAGAGCCATTTTCAATCAATTAGGATATCAACTCGGCATCGCTGCTGCTCTGGCCAATTTGGGCAATGCCTACCAATCCTTAGGCCAATACCAACGGGCGATCGAGTTTTATCAACAATCCCTGGACATCGAACGAGACATCGGCGATCGCGGTGGCGAAGCAAATGCTTTCAACAATTTGGGCAATGCCTACTCCTCCTTAGGCCAATACCAACGGGCGATCGAGTTTTATCAACAATCCCTGGACATCG
>JBBIQC010000080.1:0-1811 GCA_037442585.1 Oscillatoriales cyanobacterium bin_317 | reverse complement strand
AACGAGACATCGGCGATCGCGGTGGTGAAGCAAATTCTCTATGGAGTTTAGCCTGCATTTACCAACAACGCGGTCGTCTCAGAATGGCAATGCGCTATCGCCACCAAGTCTACCAAGTCTGGCAAGACACACATCTCCCCATTGCTGCTGCCCCATTCCTTACCTGGCAAAAGAACCTCATTCAAAGCCTGGGTAACAATTGGGCAGAGAAACTGATTGCCAATGAAAAGGCAATGGCATGGTTCAACTTTTTGATCGGCTATCTTTTCTTCAGCCTCCGTTTGGTCTTCTCCCCACTGGCTCACCTGCAACAGCGGTTGAAGATTCCGCCGCTCTACTTTTGGTTTGCCGTTGTGCTGGCAGTGGCGATTTTGGTTTGGTTGTTGAAACGATGAGCCGATTTTAGATTTTGGATTGGGGGTGAGAGATCGTAAAAATCGCTGTAAAACGATTACTAGACTGTAACAAATTACAGATTCGGAACACGATACAGAGGCTTTGTCGGTTTTTCAGTTGTCACAAATTCTTGAGCATTAAGCAAGAGCGCCGCAGCAACATTGAGCGCATCTAATCCGGACAGCCCATATGTACAGGCCAACTGGTAGGCAGATTGGGTGAGAGAGTCCAGATCAGTCATCCAATGAGTTACCCCTTGAAAGAACAACTCATAAAACTCACGTTCTAGCGTTTGTTGATAGCAAACTGGTTTGGGTAAAACTTCCAACTTGATAAAAATGCTGGAGCAAAAGCTGCGATCGCTGTCAGCCAAAATATCCAAAGCCAATTGAGCACGCCAGGAACTCCCACGAGCTGCCGTAATCAGTACCCCAGAATCGACAAAAGAACTCACCATTCAGTGCTCGTTTCCTGATCCCCTCGTCGTTCAGCAATTTCTTGGTCTAATTCTGCATCGCTTAACAACGGGATACCCGATGCCACAATGCGTGCTCGAACAGCCCGAAGTCCTTGACCTAATGGGCTATCAGTTCGAGGATGACCGAGGCGATCGACAAAGGCTAACACCGCTTGTTGATGCTCAGGGGAAAGGGTACGCCACTTGGTCAACAATAATTCTTCGGTCGTCATAGTTACGCTCCAAACTGAAGAAGCGGATAGAGCTACTCCCTAGTATAGCGGGTGGGCTTGTCGGCCAATCTTTCAACAACTGAAGCCAAGCGAGCCAAAGAAAACCCTACAATGAAATTTAATCCCACTCCAGTTCAGCAAATAATTCACGGATCGGTAAAGAAAAGCCCGGTATCACTTCTTCACCGTCCAGATGATCGGTGATTTTTAATAGGCGATCGGGTTGGGGCGAGCGGTAGACCATCACCCATTGTTCATCAGGATGAATCACCCAGACCAACCGTGCGCCGCTGTCAAAATACTCCACAATTTTGGCGTGAATTTCCTCATACGTATTGCTGGGTGAGATGACCTTGACAGCCAGGTCGGGTGCGCCCTGGAAAAAGCCCTTCGGTAATCGCTTCAAGCCCTGCAACCGCTCCTTCGCCACGAAGGAAACATCTGGCGATCGCTTATTACCCGATTTCATTGTAAAAGCCGTACTAGAATCGCACAGCACACCTAGCTTTTGCGTACAAACTATATTGCCCAAGAGTATCAGCAAGATTCCTGCAAGATACCCATGCTCCATTCCCGAATTGCCCATATCTACCAACTCCCCATTCACCAATTCATACCGTTCACCCTCCGGCAGAGCCATGAACTCTTCATCAGTCCAGATACGTTTCTCAGATGCGATCGCCATGGGAGTTACTCAGATCAGGGCTGGTTGAAATTATCGTAGC
>JBBIQC010000079.1:9340-11905 GCA_037442585.1 Oscillatoriales cyanobacterium bin_317 | reverse complement strand
GCCACAGCCACTGAACTGACGAAAACTTTTTTGGAATGCGTCGTGGCTCCTGGCTGTGAGGCCGAAGCTCAGGAGATCCTGGCCGCGAAGTCCAAAGTGCGAGTATTGCTGTTGCCCGAGTTGCAACATGGTCCTACCTATACCGTAAAAGCGATCGCAGGTGGCTTCCTGGCCCAGACCTCGGATGACATTCCTGCCGATCCATCTCAATGGAAAATTGTGACGGAAAAACAGCCCACTCCTGCTCAATTAGAAGAGCTGCTGTTTGCCTGGAAGATTTGCAAGCATG
This sequence comes from Oscillatoriales cyanobacterium bin_317, assembly GCA_037442585.1. GTDB lineage: Bacteria > Cyanobacteriota > Cyanobacteriia > Leptolyngbyales > Leptolyngbyaceae > Leptodesmis. The sequence continues at coordinate 11,616 of JBBIQC010000079.1, read as the reverse complement.
TGAAGTCGAACGCGATCGTAGTCACCCGCGATCGCACCACCTTGGGAGTCGGAGCCGGACAGATGAACCGGGTCGGATCTGTGAAAATTGCCCTGGAACAGGCTGGGGATAAAGCTCAGGGTGCTGTCCTTGCCAGTGATGGCTTCTTCCCGTTTGATGATTCTGTTCGGACTGCTGCTGCTGCTGGCATTGCGGCGATCGTCCAGCCCGGGGGTAGCCTCCGCGATCACGATTCCATCAATGCCGCCAACGAACTCGGATTGGTCATGGTTCTCACAGGTATCCGCCATTTCTTACATTGATTGTTGTAGAGATGTTCCAGCGGAACGTCTCTACTCCCCGATCCCCAGGCTCCTCTATACTAAGTTTTATGAAGATCCTTATCCCCGTTATGCTGTCCTATGAATATTGCAATTCCCGAATCAGTTAAGGTTTGGAGCCAGTTTGTGCATCCCCTAGTCATGTGGGTACTCCTGGTGCTTGCTGGTTATGCCTTTTATTTAGGGATGAAAGTTCGCAAAACCCGCTTTGCCGAGGGAGATGAGAAAAAAGAACTGATTAAAGGCAAATTTAACGTCAAACACTATCAGGTTGGCTCCCTGCTGCTGGCGCTGATGGTGGTTGGCTCGATCGCAGGCATGGCCATCACTTACATCAACAATGGCAAGCTGTTTGTTGGCCCTCACCTGCTGGCAGGTCTGGGAATGACCGGATTAATTGCCTTATCTGCTGCCCTGTCCCCCCTAATGCAGAAAGGTCAGGATTGGGCCCGTTACACCCACATTGTTCTGAATGTTGCCATTTTGGGATTGTTTGGCTGGCAGGCCATTACCGGGATGGATATTGTGCAGCGCATTATTAGCAAAATGTAAACCTCATGATTTTGGATTTGCGATGTTGGATGTTGGATTGTTGAGGGGGTCACTCAACAAATCCCTTTCCCGAAAACCGTTCGAGGTCAGGCTGAGGCGATAGAATCGATAAGTTATTACGGATTGTTTCTGTCTGCTTCTATGGCTAAACGTGGCAATGGTGCGAATCGATCGGGGTCTGACTCTCCCAATGGGCATTCCCCTCAGCGCCCGGTCTCCTTAAATACGATTCGGATTCGGGGAGCACGACAGCATAATTTGAAAAATATTGACCTGGAACTGCCCCGCGATCGCCTGATTGTGTTCACGGGAGTTTCCGGTTCTGGCAAATCCTCTCTCGCCTTTGACACCATCTTTGCCGAAGGGCAGCGCCGCTATGTGGAATCCCTGAGTGCCTATGCGCGGCAGTTTCTAGGCCAGGTGGATAAGCCCGATGTGGATGCGATCGAAGGCTTAAGCCCAGCGATTTCCATCGACCAGAAATCCACTTCCCATAACCCCCGCTCAACCGTTGGCACCGTCACCGAAATTTACGATTACCTGCGGTTGCTGTTTGGTCGTGCCGGAGAACCCCACTGTCCCCACTGCGATCGCTCCATCGCACCCCAGACCATTGACCAGATGAGCGATCGGATTATGGAACTGCCCGATCGGACTCGCTTCCAGATTCTGGCTCCCGTGGTGCGGGGGAAAAAAGGCACCCATAAAAAACTGCTCTCCAGTCTCAGTGCCGAAGGATTCGTGCGAGTGCGAATTGACGGTGAAGTACGGGAACTCAGCGATTCCATCGAACTGGACAAGAACCAGGCCCATACGATCGAAATTGTGGTCGATCGGCTGGTCAAAAAACCAGGCATTGAAGAACGCCTGGTGGATTCCCTCACCACCTGCCTGAAGCACTCAGAGGGGATTGCCGTGATTGATTTAGTGCAGGAAGAGGGATCAGGGAGCGGGGATCAGGGAGCGGGGAAGGTGGTAGAACTTCCGGTCGGTCAATCTCTGAAAGCGGCTGAAAAAGGCGGCACCTATAGCATCTCCCCAACGCCCAATCCCCAATCCCCAATTCCCAATCCCCTCGTCTTCTCCGAAAACTTCGCCTGTCCCGAACACGGTGCGGTGATGGAAGAATTGTCTCCCCGGCTGTTCTCCTTTAACTCGCCCTATGGAGCCTGTCCCGCCTGTCATGGATTGGGCAGTCATCGCAAGTTTTCGCCGGAGTTGGTCGTACCCAATCCGGCGTTACCTGTGTATGCGGCGATCGCGCCCTGGTCGGATAAAGACAACACCTACTACCTGTCCTTGCTGTGCAGTGTGGCGAATGCCTTTGGCTTTGATATTCAAACGCCCTGGAATCAACTGACCAAAACCCAGCAAAATATTCTCCTGTATGGTTCCAAAGAGCCA
>JBBIQC010000079.1:7724-9326 GCA_037442585.1 Oscillatoriales cyanobacterium bin_317 | reverse complement strand
GAAAGCAAGGGCTATCAGCGGCGTTATGAGGGTGCTCTCCCCCTGTTGGAGCGGCAGTATCAGGAAGCCAATTCCGATCTGTATAAGCAAAAGTTGGAGCAGTACCTGATCGATCAACCCTGCGAGGTCTGTGAGGGCAAGCGGTTGAAACCAGAATCCCTAGCAGTGAGACTGGGGCAGTATCGACTCCACGAGTTGACCGGGGTGTCGATCGGGGAGTGTCTGGGGCGGATCAATCAGTTGCAACTCAGTCCCCGACAGGCGCAAATTGGCGATCTGGTGCTGCGGGAGATTAGAGCTAGATTGCAGTTTTTGCTGGACGTGGGCCTGGATTATCTGACGCTCGATCGTCCCGCCATGACCCTTTCGGGAGGAGAAGCCCAGCGAATTCGATTGGCCACCCAGATTGGCTCGGGGCTGACCGGAGTGCTGTATGTATTGGATGAACCCAGTATTGGACTGCATCAGCGGGATAACTCACGCCTGCTGAAAACGCTTACCCGTCTGCGCGATCTGGGAAATACCCTGATTGTGGTGGAACACGATGAGGAAACCATTCGTGCGGCTGATCATCTGGTCGATATTGGGCCGGGAGCGGGAATTCATGGCGGACGTATTATTGCTCAGGGCAGCCTGGAGAATATCCTGAATGCGCCGGACTCTCTGACGGGGGCTTACTTATCAGAACGACGGGTGATTCAAACACCAGGGGAACGGCGACCCGGAAATAGCCGATCGCTCTGCATCCGAAACGCCCACCGCAATAATCTGAAGGACGTTACGGTTGAAATTCCCCTGGGCAAACTGGTGTGCGTTACGGGAGTCTCCGGTTCTGGCAAGTCCACCTTAATTAACGAACTGCTGCATCCGGCTCTGCAACACCACTTTGGCAGCAAAATTCCATTTCCCAAAGAGATGGATGGGATTGACGGACTCAGTGCCCTGGACAAAGTGATTGTAATTGACCAATCCCCGATCGGTCGGACTCCCCGCTCTAACCCGGCCACTTATACGGGCGTATTTGACGTAATCCGAGATGTGTTTGCTGGAACCATTGAAGCGAAGGCGAGAGGCTACAAACCGGGACAGTTTTCCTTCAATGTCAAAGGCGGACGCTGTGAAGCCTGTGCCGGACAGGGCGTGAATGTGATTGAGATGAACTTCCTGCCGGATGTGTATGTGCAATGTGAGGTGTGTAAGGGAGCACGCTACAACCGGGAAACGCTGCAGGTGAAGTTTAAGGGCAAGTCGATCGCAAATGTGCTGAATATGACCGTCGAGGAAGCCCTGGAGTTTTTCCAGAATATTCCCCAGGCGGCCAGTCGTTTGCAAACTCTTGTGGATGTCGGTTTGGGCTACATCCGATTGGGCCAGACCGCTCCCACCCTCTCTGGGGGAGAGGCACAACGGGTGAAGTTAGCCACGGAACTCTCTCGCCGTGCCACAGGCAAAACCCTTTACTTAATTGACGAACCCACAACGGGCCTCTCCTTCTATGACGTTCACAAATTGCTGGATGTGATGCAACGGTTAGTGGATAAGGGCAACTCCATTCTGGTGATCGAACACAATCTGGATGTGATTCGCTGCTCCGACTGGCTG
>JBBIQC010000079.1:5390-7714 GCA_037442585.1 Oscillatoriales cyanobacterium bin_317 | reverse complement strand
AGGGGGCGATCGGGGGGGTGAAATCATTGCTGTTGGCACTCCCGAAGAAGTCGCCAATCACCCATCTTCCTATACCGGCCAGTATCTTAAGCACGTTCTGCAACAGTATCCGCCTGTCCCTGCAACAGCTTGAGAAGGATTGTGAATTAAATTGCGATCGCGGCAGATCCCGTAGAGACGTTCCGCCGGAACGTCTCTACAAGAGTTTGTATGTCTTAGCAACGATTTGAATTGGTATAACGTGTTCTTAAGCCGCTTTCACCGGTTCAGCTTGCAACAAGGGAAAGCCCAATTCCTCACGCTGCTTCAAATACAGTTGAGCCACTTGCCGCGCCATATTGCGAATACGACCAATGTAACGAGTCCGCTCCGTCACGGAAATGACTCCCCGCGCATCCAGTAGGTTAAAGGTATGAGAACACTTCAGCACATGATCAAAGGCAGGCAGCACCAATTCCTTATCCATCAGTTCCTTGGCTTCCTGCTCATAAAGCTGAAACAGGGTAAACAGCAACTCCGGATTAGAGGCTTCAAAGTTGTATTTGGAGCATTCGATTTCGCCCTGGAGATGCACATCCCCGTAGGTCAAAGTATCATTCCACTGGATGTCAAAAATGGAATTGACTCCTTACAGATACATGGTCAAACGTTCCAGACCATAGGTAATTTCGATCGAAACCGGACGACAGTCTAACCCACCACATTGCTGGAAGTAGGTGAACTGGGTGACTTCCATGCCATCCAACCAGACTTCCCAACCGACTCCCCAGGCTCCCACAGCGGCATCTTCCCAGTTGTCTTCCACAAACCGGACATCGTGATCTTCTGGCTGAATGCCCAACGCTCTCAACGAGTCCAAATAAATGTCCTGAATGTTATTGGGCGACGGTTTGATTAACACCTGATATTGGTAATAATGCTGCACCCGGTTGGGATTCTCGCCATAGCGTCCATCTCCCGGTCGGCGGCAGGGTTCCACATAAGCCACAGACCAGGGTTCCGGCCCCAGCGCTCGCAAAAATGTATGGGGACTTTTCGTACCTGCCCCTTTCTCCGTATCGTAAGGTTGAACAATCAAGCAACCCCGATCGCTCCAGAACTGGTGCAAAGTGGCAATAACGGATTGAAAATTCACAACAACCGCATCCTTTCGACTTCAGCACTCTCATTGTGACTCAGATGGGGCGCGATCGCCGAAGAAGCACTATAAGGGCAAGAATTTAATGCTTTACTGAGAGTGATTTACTTGAAGAATTGGCACAGAACCACCCGACAATGCTCAGATCCCAATGGAGTATAGCAGTCGCGATCCACACGTCTATAACACTACCTCCCCAATCCCCGCTCCCTGCCCCTGATCCCCTCTCCCCAACCATCAACTTTCCCAATACTTCATCCCTCCCGAAAGTCCCAATGGTATGATCCCATCTAACGCTAGGGGTGCCCTGTCGATTTTGGATTGACTTTTGGATTTTGGATTGAGACTGGTTTTAATTCAAAATGCAAGATTCAAAATGCAAAATTTCTCAGGGCTGAGATCACACCCTTAGAACCTGAGACCGGGTCATACCGGCGGAGGGAAGCTGTTTATCAGAGGAACTACTATATGCGTACAGAGTGGATTGCCAAGCGTCGTGGGCAGGCGAATGTGTCTCAGATGCACTATGCCCGTCAAGGCATGATCACAGAAGAGATGCACTACGTTGCTCAACGGGAGAATTTGCCTGCTGAGTTAATTCGCGAGGAAGTGGCACGGGGACGGATGATTATTCCGGCGAATATCAATCACCCCAATCTGGAGCCGATGTGTATTGGGATTGCCTCCAAGTGCAAGGTAAATGCGAATATTGGCGCATCTCCCAATTCTTCTAACCTGCAGGAAGAGGTGGATAAGCTGCGACTGGCCGTGAAGTACGGGGCCGATACGGTGATGGATTTATCGACCGGAGGCGGCAACCTGGATGAGATTCGCACTGCAATTATTCAAGCTTCGCCTGTACCGATCGGCACCGTTCCCGTGTATCAGGCTCTGGAAAGTGTGCATGGCAATATCGAAAAGCTGACCCCGGATGACTTCTTGCATGTGATTGAAAAACACGCCCAGCAAGGGGTCGATTACATGACTATCCATGCCGGGATTTTGATGGAACATTTGCCGCTGGTGAGAAATCGGATTACGGGCATTGTCTCCCGTGGTGGCGGCATTCTGGCTCGCTGGATGCTGGCTCATCACAAACAAAATCCCCTTTACTCCCACTTCCGAGACATCATCGAAATTTTCAAGAAGTACGATGTCTCCTTCAGTCTGGGGGATTCCCTGCGTC
>JBBIQC010000079.1:0-5380 GCA_037442585.1 Oscillatoriales cyanobacterium bin_317 | reverse complement strand
GGTTGCACCCACGATGCCTCGGATGAAGCTCAGTTAGCGGAACTGAAGACCTTGGGACAACTGACTCGTAAAGCCTGGGAACATGATGTGCAGGTGATGGTCGAAGGCCCAGGTCACGTCCCAATGGATCAAATTGAATTCAACGTTCGGAAACAGATGGAAGAGTGTTCGGAAGCGCCCTTCTATGTACTGGGGCCACTGGTGACGGATATTGCTCCTGGTTATGACCACATTACCAGTGCGATCGGGGCAGCGATGGCCGGATGGTACGGGACAGCGATGCTCTGCTACGTCACGCCGAAGGAACACCTGGGATTGCCCAATGCAGAAGACGTGCGAAATGGCTTGATTGCTTACAAGATTGCGGCTCATGCGGCAGATATTGCCCGTCACCGTCCGGGTGCCCGCGATCGCGATGATGAACTTTCCAAGGCACGCTACAACTTTGACTGGAATCGGCAGTTCGAGTTGGCGCTGGATCCCGATCGGGCACGGGAATACCACGACGAGACTCTACCCGCCGATATCTACAAAACGGCTGAATTCTGCTCCATGTGTGGGCCGAAGTTCTGTCCCATGCAAACCAAAGTCGATGCGGATGCCTTAACAGAACTGGAGAAGTTCCTAGCCCAGGAATCGGCAACGCAGGAAAGCGCTCCCATCGTGTAGATATGATGTTTCGTAGAGACGTTCCGCTGGAACGTTTCTACATTCCCGGTCTATTGGGTGTGTGCGATCGCAGCGCAGTAAAACCGAAGTTTTGCGAGAATTGTTGCGAGGGTTGGGGCATCAAATCCAGCGATGTGGTGATTGCGATGGAGTAAGGGTTAGCGGCAGCGATCGCACATACCCAATACCGTGACCTCATATTCGTCGGCCTGGAGGCCATCCCGGAGTTGCTGTAAGTCCAGGTTGTGGAAAGTTTGCCAGGGAATATCCTCGATGGTGCCACATTGACGGCAGCGGAAGTGGTGATGGGAGGCCACATTGGCATCGTAGCGAGTGACTCCCGGCTCTAGCAGCACTTCCCGCACCAGTCCCACGGCTTGCAAGGCTTCCAACGTGCTGTAAATAGTGGCCTGAGAGGATACCGGCAAGTCCTGATTCAGGTCATGGAGCAACTGCTCAACCGTAGGATGATCGTCCCGTTGCAACAAGTTGGCATACACGGCAAACCGCTGGGGGGTCACTCGCAACCCTTTTGACTTTAATGTTTGAACGATCGCCTCTTTGTTCATACCGATCCCCTACCCTTTTCCCAGTCCAGGTTCCTGTCTCCTTTTATTATAAGGTTTCGCTGAAAAGAACCAGATCAGTTTCAGATTTATTTTAATAAATAGGTATTTCCTACAATTTACTTATTCCTAAGTCAGAACTATTCTGAGTTATGTAAATTAAACCAAGTCCAGATACCAGACGATCGCTCTCCCACAAGCGAAACGGCGGTTCTAAATCTGGATAAGGTTCAAACAAGATGAGGACATCATGGCAGTTATCGAACGAGTTCCCAACGTAGTATTCAAAACCCGTGTAAGAGACGAATCCGTCCCTGGGCCAAATCCCTTCCGTTGGCAAGATCGCACTACTCAAGAGATCTTTGGTGGCAAGCGGGTTGTCCTGTTCGCATTGCCAGGAGCCTTTACCCCTACCTGTTCTTCAACTCACCTGCCCCGCTACGAAGAACTGTATGACGAAATTAAAGCCCAGGGCGTGGATGAAATTATTTGTCTTTCCGTAAATGATGCCTTCGTCATGTTCCAGTGGGGCAAACAATTGGGTGCTCAACGAGTGTTCCTTTTGCCCGATGGTAACGGGGAATTCACCCGCAAGATGGGGATGCTGGTAGACAAATCCAACCTGGGCTTTGGCATGCGTTCCTGGCGGTATTCGATGGTCGTGGATGACTGCAAGATTGAAAAAATCTTCATTGAACCCGCTGATGAGTTCGATAACTGTCCCGTTGACCCGTTTGAAGTCTCTGATGCAGACACCATGCTGGCTTACTTGAAGAGTGTGAAGAAGCCCCAAGCTGCTGGCGTAGCATAAAAAAAGAAATAGGGGGTTGGAGATTGGGGATTAAGCTGGACAATAGAATAGTACCTTACTGCCTAATCCCTAACTCCTAATCCCCAATCCCCTGACTCACCGGGCACTTCATTTAAGACACTTGAGGGACTCATGACCTACGATTTTGACCTGTTTGTAATTGGTGCTGGCTCTGGTGGAATTGCCACGGCTCGACGGGCTGCAGAATATGGGGCCAGAGTGGGAATTGCGGAGAACGATCGCTTGGGAGGAACGTGTGTCAATCGGGGATGTGTGCCCAAGAAATTGATGGTTTATGCCTCTCATTTCCCCAATTTCTTTGAGGAAGCGCGAGGCTACGGTTGGAGTGAGGTCAAGAGTGCGCTGAATTGGGAAGCAATGATTACGGCGGTGAATAAGGAAGTCGATCGCCTGAATGAAATTTATCAGCGAATGCTGGATAACTCTAAGGTAGAGGTGTTTCGCAGCCGTGCCCGCTTCATCGATTCCCACACGATCGAGGTGGGAGACAAGACGGTGACTGCAGATAAAGTTCTGATTGCGGTAGGAGGGAAACCATTCTTACCCAACATTCTGGGCATTGAACACGCCATCACTTCCAATGAGATGTTCCACCTGAAAGAGCAACCAAAACGCATCGTAATCATTGGTGGTGGGTATATTGGTTGTGAATTTGCTTGCATCATGAATGGCCTGGGTACAGAAGTGACTCAGGTAATTCGGGGAAACAAAATCTTACGCGGATTTGATGATGATCTGAGAACAGAGATTCAAGCAGGAATGGCGCATCATGGCATTCGCTTACTCAATAACTCGAAACTGATTGCGATCGAGAAATGCCCGGAAGGAGTCGTCGTTTCAGTTGGAACAGGAGATACCGCAGAAACGGTGATTGCCGATGTGGTGAGCTTGGCAGCGGTAGGCCGCAAGCCGAATATCCAAAATTTGGGTTTGGAGAATACCGGGATACAGTTGCATGATGGGGCGATCGTGGTTGATAAGTACAGCCAGACTGCAGAAGCAAATATTTATGCAGTGGGAGATTGCACAGACACGATTCAGTTAACTCCCGTGGCGATTAACGAGGGCCGCGCGTTTGCTGATACGGTATTTGGGGGCAAATCTCGGGTGATGAGTTATGAAAATGTGCCTTCAGCAATTTTCACAACTCCAGAAGCCGCTACCGTAGGTCTGACTGAAGCAGAAGCCAGGGAACAGTACGGCGAGGCGGTGAAGGTATTTTACACTCGCTTCCGGCCCATGTATTACACACTGGCGGGCAAGGAAGAGAAAACGATGATGAAGTTGTTGGTCGATGGTAATACTGACAAAGTGATTGGAGCGCACATGGTCGGCGATCATGCATCAGAAATCATTCAGGGGGTTGCGATCGCGCTGAAAGCTGGTGCCACCAAAGCCGATTTCGATTCCACGGTGGGAATCCACCCCACTGCCGCTGAAGAGTTCGTCACATTGCGGTTTCCCAGAAGTTAGGATAGCGAACACGCAGGCGATATTCCGTAGTAGAGCCGTTTTGCTGGAACGGCTCTACAAATGACGAATTCATATCTCATCCCTGAATCTTTTTCAGCGTTTCCCGATTGATGTAGCCCCATTTGTCCGCCACCTGAACTCTGGCTAATCCTTCGGAAAAGGGGCCTGCATTATCAAACTTCGTGGCTACCACAGATTGACCAGCAGAATTAATGTAACCCCATTTGCCATTCATTTGCACTGCCGCCAGTCCTTCTGAAAAATTAGCGACGTAATCAAATTGGGGACGAATGACGACTTTCCCAGCAGTATTGATATAACCCCATTTGCCATTGATTTGCACGGCGGCCAATCCTTGAGAAAAATCAGATGCAAAATCAAAGCGGGGAGGAATTACCAGGTTTCCCTGACGGTTGACAAAGCCCCACCGCTGACCGATTCTGATCCGGGCCAGGGATTCGGAGAAGCGGAAAGCTCCATCGAATTGAGGTTTAATGGCGATCGAGTTAGAGCGATCGAGATAGCCCCACCGATTCCCAACTCGCACCGGAGCTAACCCCTCAGAAAAGCTCCAGGCATCTTCGTACTGAGGCGCGATCGCCACCTTGCCAGTTGCTTCGATGTAGCCATACTTACCGTTTGATTTAACTGCCGCCAATCCCTGAGAAAATGGCCCTGCCAACTCATATTCAGGAGCAACAATTACCTTTCCCTGCTTGTTGATGTAACCATACTTCCGTCCCACCCGCATCGCGGCCATGCCTTCCGAAAACCGGGAGAGGCCATCAAATTGAATATGGGTCAGCAGTTTTCCCTGATGATCCAAACAACTGTAGCTGGTGCCAATCTGAGCGATCGCTAATCCCTCTGAAAAAGGAGCCAGAGCCGTTGCTTCAAAGTCCGGTTGAATCGATGTTTGCCCCTGGGAATTAATGTAGCGATAGCCATTTTCAATCTGTACCAGAGCCAGTCCTTCAGAAAAATCAGTGGCGCTATCAAATTGCGGCGCGATGCCTTTAGGGGTGGTCAGGGAGAGGCGATCAACTGACTGCGACACTGCTTCATCTACTGGCCCTGCTAAAGTCATCTGACCTGCTTGCAGGGAACCCACCATTACCGTACAGGCGGTTAACAGTAACAAACCTACACAGCTAAACAGCAATTTTGGAGAAGACGGAACAGGCATAATACGGCTTCCAAATAGACCTCTTTTAATCTTGCCGTTACCCAGGAATTGTTGCTGTCACCCTAAAGCAGATCTCTGTAAAATTTAATATTTTCTGTTCAGCCAAGGCATTTGGTAGCGATTGTTCGAGTTTGGATCATAGGGCAGACAGCGTGGCTCCAAGCGCTACCAAACGGTGTCAAGCACCTTGGGGGAACTAGATGACCACGCTCTTGATAAAAATACAGGCACCCTCGCTACGCAGCGATGTTTTGTGCATCCAGGGGCGGGACGGGTTACCTACTTTTGAAGATACAAGGGGCAGGTTTAGCTGATGAATCTGGATCGAACCCAGATTGAAACGGCAAAACCTGTCCCTTACTAGATTGATGGTTTATGGATAGCCTATCCCCAGACAAACACTTTGGCTTCAAACTCGCCCAGATCGGTCATTAAATTCCCCCCGCCTGCTTCCAGATCATAGTTACCTGTCCACTCATGCCAGGTGCCGTCAGCAGGGAAGTCAGGAATGGTATATCCAGCGAGAAATTGATCGGAAAAGTTAGCCACAACCACGACCCGTGACCCTTCATCATTCCAGCGAGTGTAGGCCAGCACCTTAGCCTCTGGATTTTCATGGAAGAACTCAATATTTTCTGTGTGCAACGCTGGGTT
>JBBIQC010000078.1:587-11918 GCA_037442585.1 Oscillatoriales cyanobacterium bin_317 | reverse complement strand
ATATTTCCATCCTTACAAGCGCTACGTGAACGGGTTCAAGAATTGTTTGACCAACTGACAAGGGAACAGGTTATGTCGGTGTCATCCTACACCTTTATTCTGGAAGTACTGTTCTATGCCGCTTCAAATTGAAATGGTATAAGGCTCGAACCAGTTGAGTCCGCAAGCGAGCAATATAGTCTTGAACCACTTTTCTTTGCGCTGGAGTCAGATCATCGCTATAGGCGGGGAATGGAGATTGAGATGCCGTATTGAGAATCGTTTCAGCTTCTGTCAGCAGCCGATCGATCTCCTGAGAGCTGGCACGAAGATGACGCTTTTGATGCTCGTTTAAAGCGTATCTGGGGGTATCTCTCATAGTTCGCAAGTCGCTAAAGGATGAATTGTCAGCACAGAGCAGGGAGCATAATGCACCACATAGTTACTGACACTCCCCAGAAGCAGTTCACTGAGTCGAGAACGACCGTGACGACCCAGGACGATCAGATCTGCTTCCCATGTACGGGCCAGTTCACAAATTTCCTGAGCAGGATCCCCCTGACCCTGAATATACTCGGCGTTGATTCCCCTGTTGATGGCTTCAGCAGCGTACGATCGCAAAAAATCCAGTCCTTCCTTCTGATAAACCTCCCATTGGTGCAGATAAAGGGTCATCGAATTGCCCAGTTCACCCGCATAGCGATCGGGGATAGTGGGCACTGGATACCCCTCCTCGGCTGAGGATAGGATATGAACCAGCATCAGAGAAGCGCCAGTAGCTTTCGCCAGATCCAGCACTTGCTGAAACCCCAACCCACTCAAAGTGGAATGGTCTAATGCCACTAAAATCTTCTGAAACATAGTTCCCTCCTTGATCGCACAGAAATTACTAGCTTCCATCATCTACTTCGCAAAGATGATTGATTGAGGCGCAAGCTAGAAACTATCAGCCCGGAGGCGGTTCTCTGGAAGAACCAGATGGTGAGTTTCATCACTGTATTTTATATTATGACATAGCGCCGATTGCAGCACTTCATCCGATCGCATTAATATTGGATGCAACAGGGTCTTCTTGGTGAGCGAAAAACCTTACATGACTCAGGCGAAGCAATGCCGTGGTTGATGGATTCTAAGTACTCAAACTGCCATCCTGTTCAGCCGTCTTGCCACCCTCTAAAATAGATCTATCCCAGCCACTCCTTATCTCCTACTCCCTATCTTGGTGATGTCCAAACGAATTTTGATTGTAGATGACGAAGAAGATATTCGGGATGTTGTGCAGGCATCACTGGAGGAATTTGCTGGATGGCAGACAGAAACGGCATCATCGGGGACTGAAGGATTACACCTGGCAAAAACTGGCAGTTTTGATGTAATTCTGCTGGATATTTCCATGCCGGATATGGATGGGGTGCAACTGTTTGAAGCGCTTCAGGCCGATCCGCAGGCTCGCATTATTCCGGTGATTGTGTTAACGGCCAAGGTGTTACCTAAAGATCGGCAACGGTTTACAGAACTTGGGCTGGCGGGCATGATCATGAAGCCCTTTGATCCGGTTACTGTTTGGAGGCAGGTGGCAGACATCATGAATTGGAATTCATAGGCCATCATATCAGTTTCCTATTTTCTTACCCTATTCTAAGGAGCGAATCATTGTGATTCGCAGGTCAATGGATTACTACAGGATGTTTAATGCTGGCACGTCGAAAGTTCAGTGTATTGAAACTGCAACTCACGTCTTGAATCAGGCGTTACAACATCTCCATGCACACGATTATGCTGCTGCCCAGGTGATGGTCGCGATCGCCAGACAAGTGCTGGAGGACGTGCAGCAGGACTTTGATGATCATCTGGCCATCGAAGGAATGCTGAAACAGATGCTAAATCGTGCATTCAATACAGATAGCCTCCCTTGTGGGGTTGAAGGGAACCCAGCCATGTCTGTAAGAGCAATCCTTTTGATTGAGCATGAACCCAGCATTGGCGAAATCTTGTCTGCCTGTTTAAGTGAGCTTGGTGGCTGGAGAGTCACCCTGTCCAACTCCATTCGGGCAGGAGTTGATTTATGTGAGACAGTCCATCCAGATGCAATCTTGCTTGACACTTCGACATCAGAGACGGATGCTTTGATCTTTGTTGAACAACTGAAGCAGCATTCAATGATTCAGTCGATTCCCATTGTGTTGCTGTCTTCCAGAGCCAGTTGGTTTACCCCTAAACAACTTCAGGAGATGGGCTTTGTCGGTGCGATCGCAAAGCCATTTAATCCTACAACTGTTACTGATCAGATTGCTCAGTTACTGGGGTGGAGTAATGCAGATTAAAGACGATTTGCGATCGAATGTGGTTGAATAAGTTCGGTAGGAAACGATTCCAGCCAAGGATTATTACAGGAGAAAATTATGTCAACCTTAACTGTTTGGAAATTCAACACCCCTGAAGGTGCAGAAAAAGCCCTGGCAAAGCTGGAAGATTTGCAAAAGCAACAACTGATCCAGGTGCTGGATGCTGCGGTTGTTACCTGGCCTCAAGATCGCGATAAGCCCAGAACCTACCAGGCGTTCAGCACAGTCGGAGCAGGTGCCCTGGGTGGAGCCTTCTGGGGAATGTTATTTGGTCTGATCTTTCTGATGCCCCTGTTTGGGCTGCTGGTTGGTGCAGCTGCAGGTGCTATCTCAGGCAAGTTTACGGATTATGGGATTAATGACGATTTCATCAAAGATGTGCAAAGCAAAGTCACCAAGGGAACCTCTGCCCTGTTTCTGCTGACAGGCCAGGTTACGCTGGACAAGGTGGAAGAGGCGTTTGCACCGGAAGAAAGAGGACAGTTAATTCAATCCAACTTAACCAAGGAACAGGAAGACAAGTTGCGTCAGGACTTTGGTTCAGAGATTCCTGCCTAAGTAGTCATCATTGGGGCGAGTACCCGTCTTACAGCAATTCTCGCCCCGCTGTCCCCTATCATCAGTTCATCACGCTGTATACTCCATCACACTGTTTATTGATTTATTGATCAAATTTTGATTGAGGTTATGAGGCTATGAAACCAATTTTGTCAAGCATTGTTGGACTTTATCTCACTACTGCTGCCGTTACAGTCGTACAACCTGCCCAGGCTCAATCCTTTCCCCCAGCGCCTAAAGGCTGTATTTACCTGAGAGAAGTCACCACAAAAAGTCCTTTCATTCGTAAAGTGATTGCTGCCAATAATTCCAACGCCAATACCGATTTTGCAGTCCCTACTGGAACTCGCTTTGTCACGTATGTCGGTAGACTGATTCCAGAAAACAATGCGACCTACACGGCAGAAGTAAATCTCAGATACAATGACAACTCTACTTCACAGGTGGTCAGACGCACAATTCAGGCCAGACGGTTCTACCGCTACGACCAGCCCTTCCGCACTCCTACGGATCGCCAACCCTTCCAGGTTAATGCCCGCGTCACGGGCGATCGCAATACGGCTTATCAAGTGGCTGTCCTGGCCTGTCCAGCGGGGGTGAATCCATAAATCAATGCGGGGGTGGGAACTCAACACATCGTAGAAGCATCAGATTGCATCGTTTAGTAGGAGGTATGGATGATTACTCGTCATGATCTGAAAGAACTACAATCGTTAACAGAAGTACCCGCCCTATCCATCCTGTTGCCAACTCATCGCACCTTTCCTGAAAACAAGCAGGATCCAATTCTAGTCAAGAATCTGGTCGATGAGGCGAAAGATCGGCTGAGCCAGGAATTTTCGGCCCGTGAATTAGAGCCACTCTTCAACCAGTTAGACACGCTCGTTAGCTCAATCAACTATCCCCACACCCTCGACGGACTGGCCCTATTCGTCAGCCATGATTTTGCGAAGTCCTACTATCTGCCGTTTCCGGTTCCAGCACGAGTCATCATTGATCAGACTTTTGCCACCCGTGATTTGGTCTATGGTATGCACCGGACGCTTCGTTACTGGGTACTGCTATTAAGTCAAGCCTCGACTCGTCTTCTAGTGGGAACGGGAGAGACCCTGGAAGAAATTGCAGATCAAACCTTTGCCATGCAAATGACGGGGCCAGGAGCAACAACCGCCCTGCCTTACAACTCTGATTCCAGCTACATGGACGATCGCCATCGCCGCTTTTTCCAGCAGGTAGATAGTGCATTTGGCACCTACGCGAATGATGAAGACCTGCCCTTGATCGTCGGGGGTGTGGATCGGCAAGTCTCTTTCTTTAAGGAGGTTTCCCAGTATAAGGGGGCGATCGTGGGTACGCTGTCTGGCAATCTGGATCGGGCCACGATTCATGAACTCACGCCGCCAGTCTGGGAACTTATGCAGTCTGTCCGGAGAGACCAACAAGCCGATGCATTGCAGGAATTATCCGATGCGGCTGGTGCTCGCAAGGTGGTGTCCACGATTGAAGAAGTGTGGCGATTAGCTCACGAAGGCCGAGGAAAGCGATTGCTGGTTGAAAAAAACTATCATGTACCGGCTGTAGTAACAGACGAGGGTAATCTGGAAATTGTGGATCAGGTGGGTGGCACTGAGGTCATGGATGATGCGATCGATGAAATCATCGAGGAAGTGCTGGCTAAGGGAGGTCAGGTTGTCCTGGTTGAAGATGGCTCCCTCTCGGATTACCAGGGAATTGCCTTAATTCTGCGGTACTAAGTCATGAATGAGTTCGCGATCGCATCTAATTCTGTTCCGTTGCAAGTGGCCACCATCTACACAGGTGATATCATTCAAGGTGTACCGGTGATTAGTCAATTGCATACCCAGGATTTGGAACCCGGCAGGCAGCATCGCTTTTTCTTCCAGGGGGTGCAGATGGGCACCGGGCAACACTGGTATGTGCCCGTGGTGGTGGCAAAGGGAGTGGCAGATGGCAAACGCATTGCTCTGATTGCCGGAGTGCATGGGGATGAGTTAAACCCCGTGAGGACGGTACAGCAGATCATGGCCAGTCTGGATCCTCTGACCATGTCCGGTACTGCGATCGCGGTTTATGATCTCTCCCGTCCGGCCAAGGAATACACCCAGCGCAAATGGCCGATCGCTCAGAATGGCGGTACCCTGGTGGACTTGAATCGGGTCTGGCCAGGAGATGAAGCGGGCAGAGATGCCCCGACTCGTCATGCAGGTTTGCTCTGGAATCGTTTGTTTCAGCCGAATGTGGATGTTGCCCTGGACTTTCACACCGCCGCCACGGGCACAGAATACACCATGTTCATTTTTGCCGACTGCTGCAACCCGGAGATTCAACGAATCGCTGCATTGTTTCCGGTGGAGCAAATCAAGAACGACCCCGGTGAAGACGGCACCCTGGAAATGGCATTTATCAAAGCAGGCATTCCAGCCATGACGATTGAAATTGGTGGCCCTCGCCGTTTTGATTACCGGAAGATGGCGATGGCGGTTGAGGGTAGCATGAATGTCTTTAAACATTACAATGTGATTGATGGCTCTATCGATCGCACTTCCAAAGAAGCCGGAACCTTTTTTGGTGATACGTTAGCAATCATCCGCGCAACCACTGGTGGCTATCTGGAGACACTGGTGGAATTAAATGATGCTGTCACTCCCAAACAAAAAGTTGCCATTCAACGCAACTCTTTTGGTGACATTGTTGCAGAGTATGAAGCTGATGTCTCTGGTCGAGTCGCTTTGATCGCCCGTGATGCCCTCTGCGAACCTGGGTCTCGCATTATGCAAATCCTTTATACCCAAACGCCTGACTGACTCATCCTCCTATCACTTTCCTATATTTTTCAGGTAATCTTTGACGCATTGAATCTCCATCAAATCCCTTGTCAGTCCGGTCAGTAGAGACAACGGGAAGGCTGTAGGGCGTGACTTGATTCACCAAATGCATCAACTGATGCATCAGCTCCGGTCAATTTATTTATCTATCCGTTTGGCCCTGGCATCAGTACCAAGTACAATGTCACGACATCAGGTAACACCATTAACATAGAAGTAATTCCGCTAAACAGCGTTACCGCTGGCGATGGAGTGCTCACCATTAGTCGCACGGGTCTGGTTTATGTCAACTGAGAATTGCCCTGCATTGAAGCGATCGCTCACCAGGCAGTGCTTACGTTCATCCCTCGCCAGTGCGTTGATGATTGGCAGTGGTTGTTTAGGGATGCACTCCGCCTCGGCCAGTGAAGTGCTTCCTTCTGCAACAGACTTGAGTCCGGTTAGCATGAGCGATCGCTCCTCAATGGATCAGGTTACGCCCGTTGCTGGATTAACCGATGTCGATCCCAGTCATTGGGCCTATCCAGCCCTGCGATCGCTGGTGGAACGCTATGGGTGTATGGTGGGCTATCCCGACCGAACCTTTCGTGGCAATCGGGCGATGACCCGTGTGGATGCCCTGGAAGTTCGCACCGCTACATTAGAGAAGCAACAGTTTTCAACTACGGCTAAACTCAGTGGCGAAGTCCTGGCTTACCTGGGAGATGGTTTTGGCAAAACGGCCAGCGACTTTAACGAAGCAACCTTTAATTACCGGGTGCGGCTGAATTTTGATGCCAGTTTCTCCGGACGCGATCGCTTTCGTGTGCGACTGCAAGCGGCCAATATGCAACTGTTCAATGCTGGCAATCCAGATATCAATAACACCACGGGTGGGTTTGGCGCTCCCCAACGCTACGCCTCGGCCTTTCCCAGCCCCTTTTCCGACGAAACCCGAATTTTGCCTTCTCCCGCTTCTCAGGGCGCAAATAACTCGTCGGTGGGCATTAATACCCTCAGCTACGCTTTCCCCCTTGGTAACAAACTGACGGTCTTTATTGCGGCGGGAGCCACCGACCCGACCACTTTGGGAGCAGATCCCATCGTTCCGTTCAGCGATTGGGCACTCTCCTCTATTTCCAACTTGGGGGCTGGGTGGGCTATTCTCAAGCCCGTGTGTTAGGGGTGGCCACCTCTGGGGGGGCTACAGGTCGCAGTGGCGATGTCAGCGTCCTGAATTATGCCGCGATGCTCGCTTTTCCCAATTTGTTTAAGGAAGGAAATTTAGGCGGTATCGTGTTTGGGATGCAACCCAGAGTGACGGGCACCAGTAATGCCAGAGTCGCCGCTGCCATTGGACTGCCCGCTGGCAGGCGCAGCGATCGCGACGTTGGCTTTCATATCGAAGCCTTCTATACTTTCCGCCTCAATGACCACATTGCTATCACCCCCGGATTTTTCTGGCTGACGGCACCGAATATGGATAGTCGCAATCCCGATGCCTTTGTAGGAGTCGTTCGCACTAGCTTTCTGTTTTAACCACATCAACCGAATGGAGTTACTTATGACTGTTGCCACCAATCCAACCACCACCAATTCAGACACCGTTTCCTATGGTGTTTACTCCGAAGTGGGCAAACTGCGAAAAGTGCTGGTCTGCTCACCCGGTTTAGCCCATTCTCGTCTCACGCCTTCCAACTGCGACGATCTGCTGTTTGATGATGTGCTGTGGGTGGAGATGGCGAAGCGCGACCATGCTGACTTCAGAATAAAGATGCAAAGCCGAGGCATTGAGGTGATCGAACTCCACGAAATTCTGGCCGAAACCCTCGATATTCCAGAGGCCAAGAAATGGATTCTGGATCAACAAATCACCCCCAATGAGGTGGGGTTGGAACTGGTTGATGATGTGCGCGGCTACTTAGACAGCCTCAGTTCCCGACAATTGGCAGAGTATTTAATCGGCGGGTTGGCGGTTTATGATAGTGAACGCACCTCTCATCAGGCGATTACTCAGGTGGCCGCTGCTCTGTTTGCCAAAGGTGCGGCTGAACGGGTGATCGTGGCCGGAATGCCTAAACTCCGGGCGGCGATGCACCTGGATACCGTGTTTACGTTCTGCGATCGCGATTTGGTCAGCCTCTTCCCCGATATCATGAACCACGTCACCACTTTTTCCCTGCGACCCAGCGACAAAGCACCGGGCTACGAAATTATTAAGGAATCTGAACCGTTTGTTGATGTAGTGGCTTCGGCTTTGGGATTAAAGAAATTGCGCGTGGTAGAAACTCAGGGCGATATCTATGCCAGACATCGGCAACAGTGGGATAGTGGCAATAACTTCGTCTGTCTGGAGCCAGGAGTGGTCGTCGCTTACGATCGCAATGTGCTGACTAATACCGCGCTTCGTAAAGAAGGGGTTGAGGTAGTTACGATCGCCAGTGCAGAACTGGGGCGGGGACGCGGCGGTGGCCACTGTATGACCTGTCCGATCATTCGAGATGCGGTTGACTATTAGTAAAGTGGGGATTAGAACGTGGGGATTGGAGAGCAGGGATTAGGGATTGGCGAAGGATTGATCTAAAACTCGGAATTTCTAGCAAAACCCTGGCTGTCGCGATCTCATAATTGAAAACTCCCAGTTTTCGCCCCTGTTCAAATCCAAAATTGCAAATCCAAAATCCAAAATCTTAGAGCCGGAGAGCCACTCATGTCTTTAGGTCCAGTCGAGATTGTATGTATCAAATTTCCCAACACCTTCATCAGTGATGAAATTACATCTGCACTGAAGGTGCTAGTAGACAGTAACACCATTCGCATCATTGATATCCTGTTCATTCGTAAAAGTGCCAGTGGTGAAGTCATGATGACCGAAATGGCGGAAATGGACGATGTGGATCACAGCCTGCTGGATCCACTGGTTGCGGATATTTCTGGCCTGATCTCAGAAGAGGACGTGCAGGAAATTGGAGCCAGTCTGGATAATGATTCCTTTGCAGCACTGATGCTGTTTGAAAACATCTGGGCCACTGCATTTCGAGATGCGGTTCTCAAGGCGGATGGTCAACTTTTGTTGAGCGATCGTATTCCCAACTCTGTGATTGAAGCGGTCGTGGCACAATCCTCTGTATGACTTCTGATGTATCCACTTTTTGGTTTATTCAAAGGAGACTCAAATGTCCAGACGACGTGGACCTGGATTACTACGAACGATGGGAAGAGCCGCTGCTGTCACGGCAACAGCCACCGTCACCAATCGAGCGGTGAACAATGCGATGGATCGCAAAGCCATGCAGGCTCAGGCCGCCCAGAATGCTGCCATGCAGACCCAGATTGAGATGGAGCAAATGAAAGCGCAACTCGCTACCCTGCAGGTCACCCCATCCCAGGCGACAGCCCCCACCGCACCCGCTCCCCCCTCCCCCCAAACCGATTTGCTGGCGCAACTGCAACAACTGGCCCAGCTTAAAGAAGCGGGTATGCTGACTGAAGAAGAGTTTCAGATCGCTAAAGCGAAAATACTTGGCTAGGAGCTATCACGATGAATACTGAGAGTAATCAAGGCCCCCTGGTCATCATTGGTGGAGCCGAGGATCGAGAAGGGGATTGTGTTGTTTTGCGGGAATTTGTCCGCTGTGCCGGGGGGACGAAAGCTCACATTGCGGTCATGACGGCGGCCACTGGCTTTCCCAAAGAGGTGGGAGACGAGTACACCACCATTTTTGAGCGGCTCGGGGCTGAAAACGTGGAAGTCGTCCACACTGAGCATCGAGATGAATCTGAATGTAAGAAAGCTATCCGCCAGATTGAAGAAGCCACTGGCATTTTCTTTACTGGTGGCGATCAGTCCCGGATTGTAGATTTCATCAAAGGATCTCCTTTAGGGGATGCAATTCATAAGTGCCATGCGGAAGGGGTGGTCATTGGAGGCACCAGTGCCGGAGCCGCGATGATGCCCGACATTATGATCATTGGGGGTGCCTCTGTCGCCTATCCTACTATGGATGCGGTTGAGATTGGCCCAGGGATGGGCTTTTTACCCGGTATTGCGATTGACCAGCACTTTTCTCAACGGGGTCGTTTGGGCCGTCTGCTGGCTGCCCTGGTGCAAAAACCCGCTGTACTGGGGATTGGCATTGATGAAGACACAGCAATTATTGTGGAGGGTGATGAATTCCGCGTTGTGGGTTCGGGAGTCATTACTGTTGTGGATGAATCCACTGCAACTCACAATAATCTGGAGGGGGTATTGAAGGATGAAGCGATCGCCCTTTGCGGTGTCCAATTACACATTCTGCCCCACGGTTATCGCTTTAACCTGAAGTCACATCTACCGATACTTTAAGTCAACTCAGACCGTGACTGATCAAGTTGTGATGCACCTTATTGCAACTCAATCAGAATTCGGAGATTTAAATGATTCAATGCAATGGCAAATGATAAACTACAACCTTTGTTAATCAGGGTAGGCAGATGGGCGGTTGGTGGTCTGCTCGGAGGTTTAGTCGGTTCCCTAACTGCGGTGCTGCTGACCCAGTTGATCAAGCAAATCCTCGATATTGCCTCTGGACTGGGTAACGTCTGGTTATTGCTGCTGCCACTGGTCGGGGTTACGTTAGCGGTGCTAGTCCTATTTGGACTGGGTAAGGGCACACCCGTGCAGACATTAGTCCCCCGCGAGTTTACTCCCTCTGGCCGCTGGAGTTCTCTCTTTTCCTGGTACTCTTTCCCCCACGACATTGCCCGAGCGGATCTGACCGGTGACGTAGTGAACTCATCCGGGGCAGAAGAGAACTTCCCCTGGTATCTGGCGCCATTGCGCGCCCTTGCCATCCTGTCCACAGTTGGGTTGGGTGCGCCCATGGGAACAGAATCTCCAGCGGCCCATATCGGTGTGGCGACGGGGGTCTGGTTGGGCAGCACAAAGCCAGCTCTGCGCCAACTGGTGCGGCCCGCCGCGATCGGTGGGGGAGCCGCAGGTGTATCTGCCCTGATGGGGATCCCGCTGGTGGGCAGCTTCTTTATGTTTGAGCTGAGTCAGCGACGCAAGGTTCCAATCACCCCTGAGCGGGTGACTGCCATGTTAGCAGGGGGCCTGGTTGGATGGGGGATTAACGTTGCTTTTAAGCTCGAACTGATCCGACTGGTCGTGCCCAGGGTTTCCCCACCTGATATCTGGGATGCGGTGGGGGCGGCTCTGTTTATCGGGGCGATCGCGGGCGCGATTACGGCGCTCACGGGTGAGGCGATCTACTGGGCTCGAGGTTTGCGGAACAGGCCAGTGATTCGTCTCCTGATCGGTGGTATGGTCATGCTATCTCTGGCGCTAGTGATAGGACTGATTGCCACCCCAACTGCGGCTTTTGGCCCTGGGGGAGCCGCCATCGTCTGGGCCGAAACTGTTGAAACAACCCCTTACCACCTGCTGGCGGTGGCTCTGCTGCGGGCGGTATCCACCACCGCTGCCGTTGTAGCCGGGGGTTGTGGCGGCGTGTTTGTCCCATTTCTGGCGATCGGTGATCTGAGTGGCCGAGTGTTTGCGACAACCTTTGGGGTATCTGGAGATCTGGCGGGTGCCGCTGGAGCCGCAGCGGGTATTGCTGGCGGCTACCGACTACCGCTGA
>JBBIQC010000078.1:0-565 GCA_037442585.1 Oscillatoriales cyanobacterium bin_317 | reverse complement strand
GTTGGTGGCCCAGAAGCAGCCAAGCTAACCTGCCTTGCCACCGTGGTAGTCGCCGCCCTTTCTGGATTGGTGACCGCACGGGCAGCCAATCAACTCTCCAGTTCCCTGCGCGCAATGATCCGCAGAATCCATCGTCAGGATGACTAATGACCCATAAGGAGAAAGTTCAATGCTTAAATCGTTTCATATTGCAATTGGATGTGGCGCTCTAGCAGGGGTTATGAGCTTCCCATTGGTGTCTACCTACGCTCAGGCTCAAAGCAGTCAACAGGAAACTCCAACCGGGCAAACCACTCAGGTTGAACCCGCAACTCGTCAAAGACCTGCCCAAAACGAATTTGATGGACGGGGTGTGGCGCATGGTTCTGTGTTTACCAGAGGCCGCAACGTCAACACTAGCCTGACCATTAACCAGGGCCGATTCGTTTATAACATGGCTCAACCACCGGGGACTAGAGTCAGGGTGCGGTATCAAGGTTCAGTGGCGCGAAAGACACCGGGAAACTCGCCGAATTCTTTTGTACTGGATGGCCGTGTTCAGACTTTCGACTCTTCGGCCAGTACC
>JBBIQC010000077.1:0-11975 GCA_037442585.1 Oscillatoriales cyanobacterium bin_317 | reverse complement strand
CCCATCTCCCTATCTTCCTCACCCATCCACTCACCCACTCACCTACCCATCCACCTCTCCTCACCCCTTGCCTTTCTAGAACACTTGCACTAAAGTATCGATTAACATGAAGGGATAGCAGATTTTCTGCGCGATCGCAGATAGAGCGGTTACACTAGCACTGATTTTTCTCTTTTTCTCTGGGTAGCCCGTGTTTATTAAGCGCCTGGAATTGTCTAACTTCAAATCCTTTGGCGGCAAGGTGACGGTTCCCCTGCTGCCGGGATTTACTGTCATTTCAGGGCCAAACGGGTCGGGTAAATCTAATTTGATTGACGCGCTTTTATTCTGCCTGGGATTGGCCGGATCGAAGGGGATGCGGGCCGAACGATTGCCGGATTTGGTGAACCACACCCAAAGCAGCAAGAATCGTTCTACTGTAGAAGCCAGTGTTACCGTTACCTTTGATTTGACGGATGAGTTGCCTGCTTTAGAAGATGAGATTGAGCAGGCGGTCAGTGAGAATGGCACGATCGCCTTATCTGACCCTCTTGATTCTTTGCCGGAAGATTCTACCGAAGCAGCTAACAGCAACCATCATGCTAATGGATCTGAAGGAACAGATAGCGATCCAATAGCAAACGGGATGCGGGAATGGAGCGTCACGCGAAAACTGCGAGTGACTCAGCAGGGCACCTATACCTCCAACTACTACATCAACGGCGAGTCCTGTACCCTCACGGAACTGCATGAAGCCCTGAATCGACTGCGTATCTATCCCGAAGGTTACAACGTGGTGTTGCAGGGGGATGTCACCCGCATCATTTCCATGAACCCACGGGAACGGCGAGAAATTATTGATGAACTGGCAGGAGTTGCCACCTTCGATCGCAAAATCTCCCAGGCAAAAGATAAGTTGGATGCGGTCAAAGATCGGGAAGACAAATACCACATCGTCGATTGAACAACGCGATCGGCTCGCTCAAGATCGGGTCAAGGCCGAGAAGTACCAGAAACTGCGGCTAGAACTGCAAACGAAGGAACAATGGGAAGCGGTCATCCAGTATCGACAGACCGTGCAGGTGGTACAGCAGTTACAGCAGCAGATTACCAGTGATGATCAGGCGATCGATCGCTTAACCCAGCAATTGACCACTTTGGCGAGTGAAATTCAGCAATCCACCACCGAACTGGAACAACTAAATATCCGGGTGAAAGCCCTGGGTGAAGAAGAACTGTTAGCCCTGCAAGCCACTCTTGCCACCCGTGAAGCCGAACTGCGGCAGATCCAGCGCCAGGAACAGGATCTGCAATCCGCTCAACGGGATCTGGAAACAAATCTCAGCCGGACTCAGCAAGAATTGCAAGAGCAACAGCAGCAGTTGGAGGCCCTCAGTCAGGAGAAGCAACAACTAGAGGCTGAGGAATTGCTGGTACTGCAACGGGAACGGGATCAGGCCCGCCAGCAACTGGAACGGAGCCGGGAAGCCGCCAATGCCTCTGCTGCCAGTGCTGAAGCCTGGGTCCAGGAACAAACCACCTTACGCCGTCAGGTTGACGAGATTTTGGGCATCCTGGAACCGCAGCGAACGGAGCAGGCCCAACTACGGGAGCGGATTCACCTCCTGGAACGCCAGTTTCAAGAGCAAACCGATTCCCGTCAGACCTTGCAGCAAAAACTCACGGAAAAACAAGCTCAACAAGGGGAACTTCAGAATCAACTAATGGCCTCTCAGCAGCAGGTTCAAGATCTGGCCCAGTCCCTGCTGGCAGCGGAACAAGAACTACAAATCCAGCAAGAAACCCAGACCCGTCTGTTACAGGAGCAGCGGGATAAGCAACGGCGGCTCGATCAGTTGGAAGCCCAAACTCAGGCGATGCAAGAAGCTCAGGGAACTCATGCCACCCAACTGATCCTGCAAATGAACCTGCCGGGAGTCTGCGGCCTGGTGGCTCAACTGGGACGGGTGGAACCTCGTTATCAGTTGGCCCTGGAAACCGCTGCTGGAGGACGCTTGGGCAATCTGGTGGTGGAAGACGACGGGGTAGCCGCTGCCGCGATCGAACTTCTGAAACAACGCAAAGCCGGACGAGCCACCTTCCTGCCCCTGAATAAAATTCAATCTGGCCGCATCCCCTCGAAAGGAACCCTGCGATCGCTCCCCGGTTGCATTGGTTATGCCTTTGATTTAATCGAATTCGACGATCGCTACCGGGATGTGTTTGCCTACGTCTTTGGCTCCACAGTCGTCTTTGAAACCCTCAGTGAGGCCCGTCGTCATTTGGGTGAGTACCGGATGGTTACGCTAGAAGGAGAACTGCTGGAAACATCAGGAGCGATGACCGGGGGCAGTACCAGCACGCGATCTTCCCTTCACTTTGGCCGCATGGATGCCGCAGAATCTGATGAAGTTAGGGCGTTACGCGATCGCCTGCAGGAAATCGATCGCATCCTGACCCACTGCGAAAACAGCATCTTCCGGGCCACCAATCTCGTCAAAGAACGAACGCAGGAACTGATGGAATTGCGCCAGCAACATCGGGAACAGCAACTGCAGATGGATCAGTTAACGGCTGAATTGCAGACTCTCAATACCTCCCTCACCCAATTGACGGCCCAACTGGAGCAGAATACTCAAGAACTGGCAACCTCGCAAACCCGCCTGCAAATTCTAGAAGTTGAAATCCCTACTCAAGAGGAGCAACTGCACCGCCTGCGGCAGACCCTCAGCGAATTGGAACAATCCCATACCCATAGCGAATGGCAGCAGATACAGGCCGTTCTGCGATCGCAGGAAGCTGACCTGAACCAAAAAGAACTCGCCCTGCGAACCGTAGAACAGCGGATTCAGGATTTAGACAACCAGCGCCAACGCTTAGGCGAAAAAATCCAGCAATGGCAGGAACGCCTGCAAGACTACCGCACTCAACAAACCACCTACCTCCAACAGCACTCAGCACTCAGCACTCAGCACTCAGCACTCGACAACCAAATCACCGACACCCGCTCCGCCCTGGTGGAACTGGAAAAACGGCTGGGCACTGAGAAACAGCAGCGCGATCGCATCGAGCGGCAACTGCGGGAACAGCAACTACAACAGCAACAACACGAATGGGAGCGGCAAAAAGTCCAGGAAACCCAGCAATCCCGCCGCGAACAACTCACTGCCTTACAGGAACAGTTGCAAACCCGGCACGCCGAACTCCCCGATCCCCTGCCCGAAGTACCGGAGAATATTGGCATTGAGCAGTTGCAGCAAGAATTGCGATCGTTGCAAAAACGCTTGCAGGCGATGGAACCGGTCAACATGCTGGCACTGGAAGAATACGAGCGCACCCAGGCCCGGTTAGACGAACTCAGCGAAAAACTCCGCACCCTGGAAGAAGAACGGACGGAACTTCTGTTACGCATTGAAAATTTCACGACCCTGCGACAACGGGCCTTTAAGGAAGCCTTTGATGCTGTCAATGAGAACTTCCAATCCATTTTTGCCACGCTGTCTGATGGGGACGGTCGCCTGCAACTGGATGATCCCCAGAATCCCTTTAACGGCGGACTCAATTTGATTGCCCATCCCAAAGGAAAGCCCGTGCAACGCTTGGCTTCCATGTCAGGGGGAGAAAAATCCCTGACGGCGCTCAGTTTCATCTTTGCCCTGCAGCGGTATCGGCCATCGCCCTTCTACGCCTTTGACGAAGTGGATATGTTTCTCGATGGGGCAAATGTAGAGCGATTAGCTAGAATGATCAAACAGCAATCGCAGCAGGCGCAATTTATTGTCGTTAGCCTACGCCGACCAATGATTGAATCCGCCCAACGCCAGATTGGTGTCACGCAAGCTCGGGGTGCATTTACTCAGGTGCTGGGAATTAATCTGGTATCTCAAAGCGCCTCAATGTGATTTGATAGCATCAGCAATGAATTGGAATTGTGAATCAGGATTCGGGACATAATGGCATCTGAAGAAATCCGCCTCCGCTCTGACCTTTTAGGCACACTGGTTGTCACTCGCAACACTGGCAAAAAACTGGGAGTGGTGAGCCAGCTATGGGTCGATGTTGACCAGCAAAAAGTTGTTGCCCTCAGCCTGCGCCCGAATCTGCTCTATGGCACTCCCCAGCCGATGTTATTGAGCAGCATTCAACAAATTGGGGATGTGATCCTGGTGAATGATGAGGATGTCATTGAAGACATCGATACTGAGTCCTACAGCAGCTTGATTAACTGCGAAGTGATCACTGAAACAGGCGATCTGTTAGGGAAAGTCCGGGGGTTCAAGTTTGATGTTGATGATGGTCGGATTGTCTCCCTGATTATTGCCTCCCTGGGTATTCCCCTGATTCCCGATCAGGTGGTCAGCACCTATGAACTGCCGATCGAAGAAATTGTCAGCAGTGGCCCCGATCGCCTGATTGTCTTTGAGGGGGCTGAAGAACGCATGGTGCAGTTGTCTGTAGGTGTACTGGAGCGGCTGGGCCTGGGTCGAGCACCCTGGGAGCGGGAGGAGGATATCGGGTACACGGCTCCTACCCGTGCTGAAAACCAACTCCCCACCGGCCTGCGTACCCCAGTCAACACACCCATCCGCCAGCGGGAACCCGTCGTTGAGCAAACCTGGGACGAAGATAACTGGGGCGAACCAGAACCCCAACAACTCCGGCAACAGGAACGGCTTGCTGAACCCCTGTATTACGACCAGGAAGAAGATAACTGGAGCGAGGCTACAGCCCGCGATCGCTACCAGGAATATCCACCAGCAACCTCCCAACCCTACAAACCGGGGGATTACGATGACAATTACGATGACCAGTACGACGATAAGTATGACGATTTAGAGGCGGATGTTTGGGCTGATCAAGAAGCCCGAACCTACAATGCCCCTCGCGTAAACATTCCCGAAAAAACTAAAGCTCCGGAGTACGAGGAAGAAGGGTATTGAGGCAGAAGTCGATATTATCCGATGTGCCCTCAATTATTGATTCAGTAAGATTTCCCCATCGGCAGGCATTCCTGGTTTAGCCAGACCCGTTGGATCAGTGAGTGTTAATCGCACCCCAAACACCTGCTTCACCCGATCTTCCCGAAAATAAATATTTTCAGGAGTGAAAGAAGCTTGCGTGTCGATCGCCGTCACCTTAGCATCCAGTCCTTTTTTCGGGTTTGCATCCAGGAATACTTTGGCAGGTTGGCCAACCTTAACCCTGCCGATGTCTCCCTCCGGCACATACCCCCGCAGATAAATCACGTTGGGATCAAGCACCGTCATCAGTGTTTTACCCGTCGTGACCACCTGCCCCGGTTCCACACTGCGGGTCAAGACCACGCCAGTTAGGGGACTGGCGACATTCAGATATGCCAATTGGGCGAGAACCTGCTGACGTGCCGCTTGAGCATTTTTAACTTCTGCCTGGGCCGCTGCTAACTGGGAACGGGCCACTTCCAGTTGCTGCTTCAACGTTGCCAATTGAGCATTCCGAATGCCCGGATTCAGACCGCTGGTTCTGGCCTGCAGCGAGCCTCCCTGAGCCGCATTGACCTGGCGTTGAGCGGCTGCCACGGCTGCTTCTCGACTGCGTACCGTAGCTTGAGCGGTTTCATAGGTTGTTTGGGCTTGATCCAACTGCTGTTGGGTAGCGGCTCCCTGACCAGTTAACTCGGCAAAGCGATCGCGGTTCACAGCCGCCAATTTCAACTCTGCTCTAGCTTGATTTAACTGAGCTTCCGCCTGACCGAGCTGGGCCTGAGCCGCCGCTACATTGGCTTCTGCCTGATAGATCCGGCCCTCAGCATCCCCTACGGATTGCTGCCAGGCCAGTTGCCCTTCTGCAATCTGATGGTTGACCACCTGAATTTGCATTGCTGCTTGCTGGGCCTGCTGCTGAGCCGCATATAACCGGGCGGTTGCTCCCTGCAATTGGGCCTGTAACTCTGCGTCATCCAGCCGCACAATCACCTCGCCCTGGCGCACCTGATCACCCTCTCGCACCGTTACCTGATTGACCCGGCCTCCCACCTTGGCACCAATATCCGTGGGATAACCCTCAATCCGTCCACTTAATTCAATCGCTGTAGAAATGGGTCGCGAAAGAAAATACCAGATGCCAGTTCCAGTCCCCACGACCAGTAACGCTAGCGGGAGCAAAAAGCGCACCGGAGGGCGCTTATGTGGAACTGTAACAGGAGTTTCAAAGGAGGGTTGATCCGTACCTTGGGGAGGGGAAAGCGATCGCGCCATAACCAGATTAGACAGTGCAGAATGACTGTGATGCAGCCATCCTAGACCGTCCACTCTAATTCAGCAAGCGTTCTTATTGCATCGAAATGATGCAGAAAATGGCAACCAGCAGCGAGCAGGAGATGATGGGATGATGAGAGGTGCGGAGGGCAATGATGGAGATCTGCCCACTACTTCATCCTGCTGAGCCGATCGCCGATGGAGAGTAGGAAGTGGCCATAGGATCGACCCGGCTGATGTCATCTTCCAGGAAGAGGTTGCTGGTTAAGGAGGAGAGATTGCTGACGGGTTCAGTGTAGTTAATCAAGCGTCTCTTGGCCTTAATCAGTCTTGAAAGTAGCACTGCGCTTTTATACGTTAATAGTTTGGCAGGGCCATATTGGTTGGCCACTTCAGCGGGAATCAAAGCCGTTCTGGATGGTGAACCAACTTGAGGTTGGACGTATTGACCAAAGATGACGCGTGGAATGTCCAGGAACAAAATCATACAGCCCTTAGACCGAATGCTTTCGTCAAACGGATCGGTTGAAAACAGACATCCCGCAGGACTAGAATCGTCATCCTGGAGCAGAGACTCATCATGAAAGCCTTCTGTGATAACGGTTTTGGCGCGATCGCTCCGATAAAACGCTAACATCAGCCCTCTCCTGATACACGAACTGCTCAACTACTTAAATCGTTATAGTAGGATAATATACCCATTTCCATTCTCAGAGCTACCCCAACATTAGAAAAACATTCTTAAGGGTGAAAAACCTGGATTTCACCACCATAACTTTATATTCGTTATCAGAAATACAGCCCTAAAAAATAGGGCGAGACTTGCCCGCCCCAACCGAAACTCAAAAGTTTTTACTTCTTGGCTGCCTGCATCTGGTCAAAGAAGGCTCCATCGGCAAAGAACTGCTTCTGAACTTCGCTCCACCCCCCATAGTCTTGCACCGTTCCCAGAGTTTTAACTGGAGGGAACTTACTGGTCAGTTCTTTGTTCTTAGCCACTGACTCATCTATGGGTCGGAATCCAGCTTTCACAAACTCTTCCTGAGCCTCTGGAGTATACAAGAACTTGACAAATGCTTCCGCAACCTCGCGAGTCCCCCGCTTATCCACATACTTATCCACAACAGTGGCAGGGGTGTCGATCGAAAGATTGACATCGGGAATTGTGTAATTTACCTTTTCACCCTTCTTCTGGGCTAATAACACCTCGTTTTCATAGTTCACCAAAGCATCTCCCTGCCCCTGTTTAATGAAAACATCCGAAGCTTCTCTGGCATCCTTGGCAAGAACTGGAACGTTGTTAAAGGCTTTCGTGACAAACTCTTTCGCCCTGGTTTCATTTCCACCGTTTGTCTTCATGGCATAATTCCACAGCGCCAGGAAGTTCCAGCGGGCAATCCCGGAAGTTTTGGGATCGGCGGTAATCCACTTGACATCGTTGCGGGTCAAATCATCGAAGGATTTAATGTTTTTGGGATTGCCTTCATGGGTGATCAATGCTGCAACCGTCTTGGCTACAGTTCCGTTATTGGGATTTTCCTTTTCCCAACCCTTTTCCACTAATCCCGCCTTGACCAGTTTTTCGGTGTCCAATGCCAGCGCCAGGTGAACCACATCGGCTTCTAACCCATCGATGACAGCACGAGTCTGCGAACCGGAGCCACCATAACTGGTGGTGAATCGCACATTCTGACCTTTTTCCTGCTTCCATTTCTCAACGAATTTAGGAATGATGGCATCATGGGCTCCTTTAGTGACAGCAAACGAAACCAGGGTAACCTCTATGTCTTGCTTCTGATTGGCTCCTGGACTGGAAGTAGACGCAGTTTCCGACCCGCCCGAACAAGCCGCGATCGCAAACGTCAGTCCGGCCCCGATTAAAAACAAGGATAGAAAGCGCCTCGTTGAACTGAACTTTCCCCCGCCGATCGAGGCTTGAAGAATTTTCAATGGACGCTTGAAGACACGCTGCCAGCCAATCATTAATTAACTCCCTCAGAAATGCCGAATTATCTACGGTAAATCGATAGGAATATCGAGTTTATTCCTAAGCGTGATAATACAATGAAATTCAGTATAATAACAATTAATTCCTCATTCTCTTGTCGGGATATAGGATTTTGATAAAGTCTCAAGCCAGCAGGTTAAAGCGGCCCATAATTTGCTATCCTGAGTTATTGATAGCAGTGCTGGTGTAGCTCAGTTGGTAGAGCAGCTGATTTGTAATCAGCCGGTCGCAAGTTCGAGTCTTGTCACCAGCTTTAGTTCAAACTCCGGTAGATGAAGAATCTTGGCAGATTTCCGGCATTGTGGATATGGCGGAATGGGGTGGAATATGGGAGAATATCCGCTGATTTTTAGGGAAGAATTAGGGAAGTAGTGAAGGGGCAATTAACCCTTGAGGCGATTAATGAGCGATTGAAGAGTGCCAGGGTTGGAGTAACGGTTCGCCAGAAGGGAAATCGGCTTTATTTACGTGCAACTTTACCGCCAAAGCCAGGTTCTACAAGGAATGTGGCTCATCAGCAGGATGTTTCGTTGAAGATTTATGCGAATCCAGCGGGGTTGGAGCGGGCGGAGGCGGAGGCTCGCAAGTTGGGAGCGGCATTGGCTTGCAAGGAGTTTGATTGGGGGGTGTATGGTGTTGGAGATGGGCGATCGAGGGCTGTGACCTGTGGGGAATGGCTCCAGAAGTTTAAACAGCATTGCTTGCGTACTAACCTGCAAGCGGATTCGCCTGAAGCGGCGGAGTTGCTATGGCGGAAGCGGTACTATAACCCGGCTTTGAAGTGGCTTCCTGAGACGATTGAGTTAAGTGCGAGTGTATTCATTGCAGTTGCTCAACGCTCCAAACCAAATACTCGTTCCCGCCAGGTGGCGTGCCTGGTATTGCAGCAATTTGCTAAGTTTGCGGGGGTTGAGGTAGATTTGCAACCCTATGCGGGAAACTACTCACCAAAGAAAGCGGTGAGGGAGATTCCACCGGATGATGTGATTGTGGAGTCGATTGAGCGATTTAGTTCTCCTGCTTGGCGCTGCTTATATGGGCTGATGGCGACTTATGGATTGCGGGATCATGAGGTGTTTTTTACTGAGGTGGAATGGCGGCAGACGGAGGCAGGGAACCAGATCTTGGTGGCAAAGGTAGCGGATGGTAAAACTGGTTCACGGGAGGTGTACCCGTTTTATCCAGAGTGGGTGGAACGGTGGCAATTGTGGAATGTGACGCTGCCGAAGTTGACGGCCCGAATTAATCAGGATTATGGGGAGCGAGTTGCCAGGGCGTTTAAGCGGGCTGGGCTGAGTTTTACTCCCTATGATTTGCGTCATGCCTATGCGATTCGGATTTCGGTGGTATTTAAGCTACCTGTGGCGGTGGCGGCGGCTTTGATGGGTCATAGTCCTACGGTCCATTGGCAGACTTATAACCGCTGGATTAATCAGGAGCAACATCAGCGGGTTTATGATGGGGTGCTTCAGGATCAGGGTAGACCGAAGGCACCTTCCTAAATTCGCCGCTCAGGACGTTCAGATAGTCGCTTCTGACATTTTTCGATATGGAACTGGTAACGGGGAAGTTTTGCTTGGGGTTTGCGGCGATCGCGAACTTCGTGCCCCATTCGTAACAAGCCTGAGCGAACGGCTTCTCGGAGTTGTTCTGCATCATTCAGTCCTAGTAGCTGATAGGCTGGGTCGGTGTCGTACCATTGCCGCGTTGAATTAACTGGATTGAGATCTGACAATCCCAGCATTTCTATGAGTACTTCGCGAACCGCTTGCTTAAGCTGGCTTTCGGGAATCAGTTTCTCAACCAAAGGAGTTCTCCTGATCTACTTGCCTCCAAGTAGATCATATCAAAGTATGATTAATCATATTTAAATGTGGTTAATCCCCTCATAATGCCGCTCGATAAGAATCTTAAGTTTCCCCTCCTGTTGGGCTTCCTGGTAAACTCTAGTCTTTTCAATTCGTTGAGTCTAAGCATGGTTCCTTGAGTCAGGAAGCGGATGAATGGAATGCCAACCAGGTGAGTAGATCGTTGAGATTGGAGAAGTCGAGTAGAGCGTCGGCCAGTTGTTCTAGCTGAGAGGAGTTTAGTTGCTGGATTTGGGTTTGTAGCTTCGGCTCTAGAGTTCCTAGACGGCGGCTGAGAAGACGGAGCACAATTACCGCTTCACCTTCCTGGAGCGCTTCCTGGTACACACGAGTTTGTTTGAGGTCGCTTAATCCCAGCATGGCCTGAATGTCCTGTGTGGTGAGGGTGGGGAATTTGTAGACGAGAACGGTTTGAATCAATTCTATGATCTGTTGCTGGGTGCTGCGATCGGAGAGTTCTTGCTGTGCTCTGGCAATGAGCTGTCTAGCTTGGTTGGGGGCGGCATCGGGTGGAATACCGACCAGATAAAGGATGCCCAGTTCCCATTCTTAACAAGTTAAGAATGGGGTAGAGGTCACCTTTGCGATCGCGATAGCCCATAACCTCAATGAAGTAGAGGGGCATGTGGGGGGAGTGAGGCGGTGGGGTGAAGATACCGTCAATGCGAAAGCTGGTTTGTTTGACTTCTTCGGAGGTGAAGCGGTAGTCAGCAGCATTGGGGTTGGGGAAGCCGATGAGGTCAAAGAAGGCGGCGGGGGAGGTAACAAAAATGCGGTAGAAGAGGCTGTCGGTTTTCATAGCTATTAACCGCTTATCAGAAGGCAATCATAGCCATTAGTCGCTCTCTGAAAATGCCTAACCTTCCAGGTCAGGTTGTTGTGGGTAGAGGCATTGTGCAATGGCGCATTATCGAGGGTGTTCCCTACGACCTGGATCACTTGCTGCCCATGCTGAGACTATCAGGTGGGTTGCCGTCTGCAATGGCGATCGCTGATGTTGTCACCGATTGATTGAACAAATTGCTGAATCCCATAATTTGGCAATACTTTAGTCCATGTTCCCCACGGTTGCGCTTCAGTAAAGCCTTGCTCCCTGCGTCAAGATTGACAGCACCTCAGAAACAACCTCCTGGGGACGTTCCAGACAATCTCTGGCGGTGAAGCGAACAGTGGGCACACCCGATCGCAGCAACACACGATCGCGGGCATAGTCCCTGCGGGCATAGTCCCTAATGAATTGCCCTTCTTCTAAGTGATGCTGTCCGTCAACTTCCAGACTTAGGCACCGACCTTGATAAAACACCATAAAATCAACTTCTACCCGTCCAGTTAGCTGACCATCATTGACCAGGGTGTCCTGCAGTCCGACTCGGCCACGGGCATTAGCAAAGAATAGCAATCCAGTTCGATCGAGGGCTTCGGCAATTCTGACTTCCGCTGCTTACCTTGCAGTCCTCTACCCGTTGGGCTAAGAGCAACAATGACATCTAATAGTTTGCTGGTGGGTACTTGGAAGCTGTTTGGTAATTGCCCACCGATCGCAACCATCTCACCGTTTTTGGTGTTGCCCTCCTTGGCTCCGACTTCAAACTCATCTGCTGTACTGTTCTGTTCATCTGAGGACATGACCTGATTCTCTGGATCAACCTACCAGTGTTGCAACATTGGTTACTGCCTTTGAGAGTTCCCACTTCCCATTCTCCAAATTACTGCATTACTGAATAGTGACGGGATAAAAAGCTGCTATTTGGAACTAAGCTGTTGCAAACTTTATAGTCTTGTCTTCCCTGTAGGTGTGGCCTCCATTCAATTGGCTTCCCCAGCGAGTGGGGAGAGGTACAAAAGATGAAGTATTAACCTATCAAATTGATGGTTTCCATTCAA